>JANMNK010000324.1:0-9608 GCA_031373875.1 Pirellulaceae bacterium
TGAGCTGCAATATGTTTTGCTTCGGCGCGCGTCAAGATTTGCCTAACCCACCGTTGGACGGGTCTCCAGGCCCGTCCCTGTCAGTTCGGACGGGCCTGGAGACCCGTCCTACAGGTAAAATATTTCCTGCCGATCGCCTTACTGAACGTGCTTTTTGCGGATTGCGAATGAGGAATAAGTCATGAAGGGTGCCGGAGGAACGCAAGGTGGATTGGCCATGTTCGGGATTGGAGCAGGGTTATCGATCTTAGCCGCGTATATCTTGTTTGACTCCGTTCACGTCGCAGCAGGACAACCAGGACTTATTAGCGGCTTGATGAGTGGCGGAATGCCTGGAACCATGGAAACGACATCGATGATCATCATCTTTGTTCCGTTTTTTCTTGGCGTGTTTGCTCTTTTCGTCAACGCATCGCAAACATGGGCTTGGATACTAACCTACTTTGGCATTGGCGTAATCGCAGTCGAAATACTTAGCCGCATTCGCTTCTTGTTTTCCATGAAGCTAACGCATTTGATGCTGATACTCGTCTTGTTCGCGGCAGGCTGTGCATTGATGTTCCGCTCGTACCGAGACTACGGCAAATCGTGGGATAAGGGATCGGATAAACCACAGTGATTTGCGATCTCCCAGCAAGCCATAAACTGAATCAGCCGATCGGCGTTAGCCGCGGTTATTCCACTGAAAACCGTGGCTAACGCCAAATCGGCTAATATCATCTCAAACGTCGCGAATCATTTCTAATTTGATTCAAAGTGTGGTGATGTCCGGTTAGTTATCCGACGCAAATGGCATCGGTACTAGATTGTTTTCGGCATCGCGACTATCCATTTCGAAGTGTTCGGGGTAGAGATTTTCGCTTCCAAGGATTTGAACCATCACACTGTTGGATTCTTCCATCAACATGATGTCACGGCGTTTTCGGTTGAGCAGATAAGCTGCTACTTTGTCGTTGACCCGCACGGTAACACGTTGCACGTTCGGCGTTTGGCAAGCCAGTAACAACATTCGAGTCACTTCGATCGCCATGCTTTCGGCCGTCTTCACCAAACTTCGGCCTTGGCAGCAAGGACAATCCTCGTACACGCTCCGCTTGAAGCTTGGGCGGATGCGTTGCCGAGTCATTTCGATCAAGCCAAACGGGCTGGTGCGAAGGATTTTGGTTCGGGCCCGATCGCGTTTCATGGCATCGCGCAGGACGCGTTCCACTTTACGGCGATACGATTCTTTTTTCATATCGATAAAGTCGTTTACGATGACGCCGCCCAAATCGCGAAGCCTTAGCTGGCGTGAGATTTCTTTCGCAGCGGTCATATTGAGTTGCAAGGCATTGTCTTCTGCGGACTCATCTGTGCGGAAGCTACCACTGTTCACGTCGATTGCCACAAGTGCTTCGGTCGAGTCGATCACGATGGAACCACCGCCTTTGAGGGCGACAACTCTCTGGTGAATGCGATTGATTTCCCGCTCGAGTTGGTATTTGTGAAAGAGCGGTTCGCGACCTTCGTAAAAATGCAGTCGGCTGACAAACCGAGGCATAACCAATTGCAAAAACTCTTTGGCTTGGTCGAAAGCTTCTTTTTGGTCGACAATAATCGTGTCGATATCCTCGGTAAACGTATCGCGGATCGTGCGAATCAGCATGTTGCTTTCTTCGTAGACATCGCACGGGCCTGGTTGCTTCTTAAGACGACGAACAATGACTTTCCAAAGACGCAGCAGGTAAGCCACGTCGCGAGAAAGTTCTCGTTGCGTACGATCCACGCCAGCGGTGCGAACGATAAACCCGAGCCCCTTGGGTGGATTCAGTTCCAAAAGCATCTGACGCAAGTTCCTGCGTTGTTCTTCGTCTTCGATTTTGCGAGAAACACCGACGCGGCCCAGAGCGGGCATGAGGACCAAGTAACGTCCTGGAATGCTGATGTAGGTCGAAAGCGTTGGGCCTTTGGTACCTATGCCCTCTTTGATGACCTGAACAAGGACTTCGTCGCCTCGTCGGAAAATTTCTTGGATGGGTGGCTTGAAACGCGGGCGTCCGCCGCGATTGCGGCCTTGTGCAGGAGTTCGGGGATCTTCATCGTCATCTTGTTCGTCGTCGGGCCCGGAGATCTCCGCAGGGTCGTAGCCAGCTTGACGAAAATATTGAGCATCGACATCGCTGACGTGCAAGAATCCGTTTCGGCCAACACCGAAATCCACGAACGCAGCTTGGATGGACGGTTCGATATTGACGATCTTACCTTTGTAGATGTTTCCGACAAAGTTATTCTGACTGGCGCGTTCGGTGTAAAGCTCTTCCAGCACTCCATTTTCTAGAACTGCAATTCGGCATTCTTCTGCCTGCGAAACGTTGATTAGCATTTCCTTTTTCATGAACAATTTTTCCTTCTTGTGTACGCTTTGTGTTGATTGAATTAAATAGGATCGTTGGAGGTCGAGACGATTGCGTCTTCCTCCATGTTTGTCGCTGAGCGATCTGTCGCGATTTGAATTCGCGTCCGCTGCAGGACGGCGCCTTGCTGTTGGATATCCGCCAACCCCAGTGCCTCAAGCACGTCGGAGGGGCGAATGGTTGCCGAAGGCGAAGCAAAAAGTGTCAACCGGAGCCGGGTGAATTCAAGACTTAGTTCAAGTGATCCGGTTCCCAATTTCGTAGCCATTGGCTTTCCATCTCGCACAAAGGAGATTTGGCCGGCCGCAACCATTTGATCAATCCTGTTTTGGATGATCTCTACTTCTGATACTGGCACATCCACTTCGATGTCGGTGGACGCAATCCGTGCTTTCGGTTCATCTGCTGCTAGCTGCCGAACTTCGAGGATTTGCATCCCGTCTAATGTCTGCGATCGAATGGATTGAGCAACGCTTTCTGGAGCAGGTGCATCACGCAATTCGATATCGACATATTCTTCCAAACTTTCAATTCCTAACGCCAGTGCGGTAGGAAAACTAATCTTAGGCCTAGTGTGAAAGCCTTCAGTAAGAGCTAAATCCAATTGAGCACGACGCAGGAGACGTTCCCAAGCGCGCGCTAGATCGCGGTGCGAACACCAGCGAAGATCGCCTTGCTTAGTAAATCGAATTCTGAATCGTGTATTACTCATGAATCTTTAGTCTTGTACCACCATTTCTGGGACGAGCCCAGCAAGTTGATGTTGCAGAAAAGCATCGACTTCGCGAGCCGTATCCAAACGCAATGCTTTCCAAGCCATCGCTTGGCATTCCGATAACGACACGGAGCGGATCGCTTTTTTGATCTGCGGCACCGATGCCGGCGGGACGCTGAGCACGCGAATGCCCAAGCCAACGAGCAATAATGCCGATGCTGGGTCACTGCTCATATCGCCGCAAACACTGACTTCGATATTTCCCGCCGTTCCGGCCTCGACGCATTTCTGGATCATGCGCAACACCGACGGATCGACCGCTTGATAGAGATCGGCGATTGCTTCATTGGTTCGATCAACGGCCAGCGTGTATTGTGTTAGGTCGTTGGTTCCAATGCTGATAAAATCGACTTCTTTGGCAAAACGGTCGAGCATCATGACGGCAGCGGGAACTTCGATCATGATCCCGATTTGAACTCCATCGCTGACCGGAACACCTTCTTCGCGAAGATCGTCGGCGACGCTACGAACGACCATTCTCGCCGAACGCAATTCGTCCAAGGTCGTCACCATCGGAAACATGATGCGGACATCGCCTTCGACGCTGGCCCGCAAGATCGCGCGAATCTGCGTACGGAATAAGCTTGGATTGCGAAGCGACATGCGGATGCTTCGTAAACCTAGGAATGGATTGGACTCGCGAACGGTGAAAGATTTCAACTCCATCTTGTCCGCGCCCAAATCCAAGGTTCGCAGGATGATCTTTCGATTTGGCATCGCCCGCACGACTTCGATGTAAGCGTCAAAGTGTTCTTGTTCGCTCGGCTCAGAGCTTGCACCGAGATAAAGGAACTCCGTACGATACAGACCGATGCCTTCAGCGCCGCGACCCAGACATGAATCCGCTTCGCTCGGAAACTCGATGTTGGCCAAGAGTTCGATCCGTTGACCGTCGCTCGTTGTGGCGGGCAGGTCTCGAATCTCTTTCAACTTGACGGCAAAGTCTTGGCGACTGCGGCGGCGTTGTTGATATTTTTCGCGGGTGGATTCGTCGGGGTCGACGATGACGCGACCTTTGTAACCGTCGATAATGATGATGTCTTCGCTGCGAATACGATGCAGGAAAGCGCCCATTCCAACAACTGCGGGAATCTCGAGACCTCGGGCGACGATTGCGGTGTGGCCACCGGGACCGCCTTTTTCGGTGCAAAAACCAAGCACAAATTCGGTATCGAGTTCAGCCGTTTCGCCGGGCGTTAATTCGTGACTCGCGATGATGGTCGGTTGGGAAATTTGATTCAGGGTCGTCGTTGGCTGGCCACCGAGACATTCAAGAAGCCGCCGTTCGATATCGGTAATATCGGCGGCTCGCTCGCGAAGGAAGGTGGCTGGCGCACGCCGGAAAGCTTCGGCGTATCCATTGAGTACTTCGCTGACAGCGAACTCAGCCGAAAACTGTCGCGTCTCGACGAGCTTTTCGAGCTCTTCCTGCAACCGAGGGTCTAGCAGCATCTGTTTCTGAGCGGAAAAAATATCGCCCAGATGGGAGCCAAGCTGAGTCGAAGTCTGTTGGCGACTGCATTCCAGTTTCTCGGAAGCCGACTGGATTGCTGCGAGAAGTCGCTGCCTTTCCGCTGGAACGTCGTCCGTAGGTAATCGACAGCGGGCGATACGAAAGCCTTCTCGGTCAATGACAATGACTTGACCGATTGCGACGCCGGGAGAAACAGCTATGCCCCGAAGTTCGAGCATTGGAATTTCGTAAGACCTGACAAGCAGAGGAGAAGGAACTGGACGAAACCGTCCATTCCGTACTTCCTATGCGAAGTACCGCTCGTGCAAGCCGAGCGAAATTGAAAACGACGCGGTGTACACTACCCCGACTGGACCGGTGATGGCCCAATTAGACCGGTGGTGGTGACACGACTTCGGCGTCCGCTTCGAAAAACCCGTTCTCAAAAAGTTCTACCAGTTTGTCCAATGCCTCGTCGGCGTCGTCCCCGCTAGCTCGTATCACGAGCTCGCAGCCCTGCTGTGCACCCAACATCAGAACATCCAGAATGCTCTTGCCGTTTACGGCCTGACCTTCCCGTTCTATTTCAATTTTCGCTGAATAGCGCGCCGCAGTTTTCACCAGCAAGTCCGCAGGTCGCATATGCAACCCTTGCGGATTCCGGACGGTAACTTGGCGAGAATGGAGTTCGTCTGTCATCTTTGGCAATTTGATGTGTTGGAAAGCTGCTTCTTGGAATGTTCGTCGCTTAACCAAACCCCACGGGTCAATCTAGCAAGAAAATTCCGGTCGCAACAAACTGTTTTGATAGCTACCAGATTTTTGTAGGCATAGCCTATGGATTAAGTTGTTCCGGATTCTTCGTGAACCACTGCGAGGTCGGAGAGTACCTCCAAGCACGCGAATGGGCCACACAGGAATCGATGGAAACGTTTGTGACTTATTCGCTAGGAAACGAATTGATTGTTGTCGGCTTCTTCGAGCAATTGCAGAATATCTTCGGCAGTTTTGGATTGCTTGAGGAATTTACAAAAGGATTCGTCTCGCAATTGACGCGAAATATTTTCAAGTGCTCGAAGATGGTCGCCGGGGCGATCCGGTGGTGAAACGAGCAAGAAGAAAAGCTGAACCTTGTCGCCATCGAGGCTATCAAAGTTCACACCTTCTGTGCTTACACCAACCGTACCTACCAGCTTTTGCACGCTAGGATGTTTTGTATGGGGAACTGCAATGCCTCGACCAATGCCTGTACTGCCAAGCTCTTCTCGTTTCATGATGGCTCGGATAATATCGTCGCGATCAGCTTGACGAATATCGCCGGCCTCCACCAATGAGTCGACAAGTTCCCCAATCGAGGCTTCTTTGTCGATCGAGGTCAGCTCGGCGCGTATGGCCTTGCTAGAGACAAAATCTGAAAACTTCATTATTCACATTCCTCTGTATGAACAGTGTTTGTCCGCCGATTCGCATTTCGCATTTCGCGTGCTTCGGAATTGATTCACGGCCGAATTGGATAAAAAACCCTAGCGGCACTGGAGATAAAAATTAATCGTCTGCGTTAGCAGGTGGTTCAATATGTTTGTGACCGGTCGCTTTATGGCCGGTTACTTTTTCCTTGTGCTTTCGAACTTGCTGTTCGACTTTTTGCAGGCACCCTTCAAAGGCAACGATTACAGTTGGGCCGGAACTCGTCGCGACAAAGTCATTGGAGCCTTCTGCAGATACAAATATTTCTGCGGTCGGTTTGTCCAAATGCTCAAGATCGATGGTGACTTCGATAGAATTGATGCGGTCGAAAAATCGCCGCAGCTTATCGGCTTTTTCAACAATGATCTGCTGGTCTTGCTGCTTCAAATGACCATGACGTGCAGAAACATTTACTTGCATGAAAAAGCCTCCCAAAATGCCAATCGTGACGAGTCAATAACGCCTTCCAGGTGAAATCCTGGATAGTCCCAAAGGTATGCCCTTAAAACTCATGGTGATTGTATCAGGACCGACGTCAACCACAAATGAGGCTTGCTCGGTTTTCGGAGGAGTCTACTGCTCATTATTTAGGCAATAATTCCGGATCTGAGACTTTTACGGACGTCAACCGTAGGTGAAGAATCTTCTTTTGCATGATTTTTCGGCTATTAGGGATTAGCAGGCGGTGGGGGCGCCACAGACCTCTGCGGTAATCGGATGGCTTTATCGGACAAGAATTTCTTCCAAGCGATCAAACTTTCCGGCGTCGGGCGTTCCGGCAAATATCCGAATTCCTGTCCCGATATGAAACGCAGGAAGTTGCTTGCCAAGACCCGTTCATCCAAGAATTGCGAATTGAGCAAGTCGACGAGTTCGCGATCGCCACCTTGGATTAATTGTTCGTTGGACGGACCCAGTATGAGCCACTTGATGCGATTCGACCGTTCACCGCAGGTTGCTTCAATGTCTTGCACCAATCGGCCAACCAATTCGGGATGCGACGCCAAGGTCGTACGCATATCGGACACTGCTAACTCCCAGTGCGATCGTGCGTCTGTATTGTTCAGCAGGCCTTTGGGACCAAACAATGGATCAAACATTCCAAACTGGACTAGCGTGCGGGCAGCGAGTGACGCAGTTTCGATCCGGCGATACGAGACCATCGATCGCAACTCTTCGATAGGATTTCCGTCCAAAGCAGACTTGAGCATCGGAGCCAATTCCGTTGCTGCAGCAATATCGATTGGCCGCTCAGATTGGCCGTTCACCCATGGAGGCAATTCGGTAACCTTAAAAACGTCCGGCGGGCCTCCCGTTTGAATCACAAACACTTGACCTGGCTCGATGGCTTTGATCGTTGGTTCTGCCAAATCATTTGGAACGAGAGATGAAAGCGTGCACGAAACACTTCCTTCGACGGGGAGTATTTGCATAGAGGATTCGACCGACTGGCCATCTGTACCTGGAAGGAACATTTGAAACAACTCGATCGCACAGGCTGATGGTGCAGCGTCCCAATTCAAAGCCACTCGCTGCCCCCCCCACTCCACATCGCAGTCTTTGCAATCCGGAGAGGAAGATAAAACAATACGCCCTCGATGGAGCCGAATAGCAGGCTTAGGAACACCTCGAACGAACTCGACTTCGGTTGGCCCGAAAGTCTCAAGGCGTATTCCGGGCGGCAACGAGAATACTGTCCGATAAGCGGGCGGAACGAGTACGCTACTACCCAGTTTCATTCCAACCCCAGGTGCCAACCGTTCTATTCGAACAATCTGTTCGGGTGTAGCAGGTTTTTCCCAAGCCAATACAATTGCCTCCGCAGCGGCCCGGTCACTGGGTAACCAAGTACCTCCAATCACAACGGAAGCGTTCAAACCGTTCGATGGCGGAGGATTTGATGGCGTAGTTGGCAATGGATTCGGCGACGGTGGGGCTTTGTCGATAACAGGTTGCTCGACGTTTTCGGTATCCATCGGTTCGCTTGGGTTCGCACTGTTACCGGATTGAGCATTCAGGTTGTCTGTGGTTGTTGGCCCGGGAGTTGTCGGCCCTGGGTTTGCTTCCACAGAATTTTTTGCTGAAGAAGTTAATGATTCTGCGGGCGTCGGATTGGACACGATCGCGTTCTTTTCGGTATCCGCTTTGTTCTTGTTTGCATCGTCCTTTGTCGAATCACCTTTCATCGCATTGTCAGCGACAGAATTATTGGGCGGAGTATTCAGCTTGGGAGTTTGCAAAGTTCCCGCTTGGTTGGATGCCGTTGTTGCATCGCCTGCCGCTGGAACGGTAGCAGCCTTTGAAGCAATCAAACTTTTCAAACGATCCAGGGAACCAATCGCTTGCCACAAGACGACAAGCAGAACAGTTATCAATGCGCCAGTAACCAAAGCTTGATTCCAGCCGCGCGACTTGCTCATTCTCAAATAGGCGGGAACTCCATTGTCGCCGTTCGTTTCGGTGAGATCCAATCCTTTTTGACGGATCGTTGCAGCGGGACGTGTCGCGGCAGCCGACGCATGTTGTTCCCTGATTCGGAACGAGTCGGTGTCATTGATAATTTGAGCGCTGACCAATTCCCTATCGCCTTTTCGAGAGTCACTTTGACTACCTGGAACGGGTGCATTCAGGTCAACCAATTTAAATTTACCGCTTTCGCTGACCCAATTCGTCGGGCTATTGGGCAACGCGTAGATTCGGTTTCGTAGTTCGGCATCCGCTTCGGCAGATCGACCAACGGCCATGGTTAATATCTGATGGCAGGCAGCAACTTCGACAAGCAATACATCGCTCTCAAGACAGTTGCGTTCGATCTCGGGGATACGTTCAACAGACAGAGTATTGTCAAGGTACTCCGACACACTGTTTGGATTGCCCCCCATTCCTTTTCCGTCGAGCGACGGCGCGCTCAACTGTGGACGTCGGAGTCCTTGGCGGATATTTTCTACAAGCGTTTTCGCATTCCGGCTTCCCTCAATCTTGTCCTTGAGCGTTTCTGCATCTTCGGGTTCAAGCACGTCGTCGAGATAAGCCAGTAATGTACGAAGCGTCAGTCGCATGATGGATCTTCAAAAGATTTGTTTGCTGAGTGTTCGTTGCCGAAGTATCGACCTACTCAAGTTAGTGACTTGCCATCTGCGACTCCGTACAAAGAAATCGTAAAAAGGACGTTTTCAGCAAGATTACATGGATAAATAGGTAAAAAAACGACTATCGTCGCTGATGGTAGCGTGCTTTGAAGGACTCAGTTCGTGAATTGGCAGTGTTTTCGTAATACTCAGTCTCGGGTGGTACTGGTACTCGAATATGGGTCTCGATCGAGTACGAGTAGGAGTACCGTTTCACTGAGTACGAGTACGATTTTAGTACGATCGATACCGGCGATCGGCGAAAGTTCTCAATAGGCCTAGGGGCGAGCGGCGTACCAGAACCCGAATTTGGCAATTTCGCGAAAGCCCAATCGTTCGTAAACGCCATATCCTTCGTTTGTGGCAATGAGCGTCACGCCCTGCACTTGATG
>JANMNK010000328.1:0-2961 GCA_031373875.1 Pirellulaceae bacterium
GTCGGCGTCGTAAGCCCGCTTGTCCATGCGATTCAGGGCATCATAAGTATAGTCAACTTGCATGACGATCGGCCCGCCTGCTGTGTTGCGATTGGGGCAAGGCGCTATATCCGCCGTTGGTGATCTTCCGACACATAGCGATCGTTAGGTCGTAGTCACAGATTGTTTTTGGATGGGCCAGTCGTAGTTTGAATCCGGTGGCGGTAAAGTGCGGCCATCTTTCGCATAAAGCTCCACAGCCTCATTTACGATCTCACATAACTCATCAAACACTGCCTTGGGATCGTCACCATGGCAGCCACCAAGGACCAATTTAGGGCAACACCCGATAAAACATTTATCTTCTTCCGACCAATAGACAATTTTTGCATAGCGGTCTGCATTGCTCATTTTTGACTCTCCTCGACTGCGTACTTCACGATTCTTTCTTGGTATCTTTTCGCATCATCCCCGAGTTGCCCCGAAATGGTAACGATGTCCTTTACTTTGGGATGTGCAAAGTTTCGATGACTTCCTTTTCCACCTCGGTTTTCGAACCCAGCGTTCTCTAGGTCCGCGATCAACTCTCGAATCTTTCGTGGCATCATGTCCACTCTGTCGCTTCAGTATAGCTCATTCTCCTGCGCCCGTCTTCAGCTCGACGTCCATGTCTCGCTATCTCAGTTCTCATTTTTTCCGACTTGTGCGATCGCACTTAGCGATTCAGACAGGAAAGCGACGACGATCTTTTTCGTTAAGAGTGGCGTAGAAATTCTTTACGAAAACTCCAGTCTCCGGGGCATACCCCGCTTCAAATACGAACGCCATCCTTGGCTCTCTCCTGTAAGAGTGAATACACTACTAACCAAGGTAGGCTTACCGCCGTTGCCTTGTTGCGTAATATCCGTCAAGCGTCCGATCGCGTCGAGTTGAGTTACCTACCATCTAGCTATTGTCGCTGCCGATTCGTTGCTTGGGAACGCGAATAGCGACAAATCTGGACGAGTCGAGGAAACGGTATGAGGCGCGTCAGAGTGGTTAGCAAGCCAAACCTGTTGCGACAGGTCGAGACAAGCTCGACTGTCGCGAATGCTTGATCTTGAAACTTGTCTTTTAGAATCAAGCATTCAGTTTTCGAAATGCTTTTTTGTAAAGACACTAATCGGCACTAATCTTCGCTAATCAAGGAGTTCAGTGAATGTGATCAACCGCCTCTGGGCTTGATTCGCCTGGGGCGGTGAGGTTGTTGAACCAAGGAAAGCGATCATACGCTTTCCCTGTTCCGAATCAGCTCCTTCTTCATCAGTGCAGATTAGCGAAGATTAGTGTTCAATTCCTTCCTCGGCGCTGCCCACTCGCCCGGGCCGAGGACCTCGCCGTTAGAAGCTTTGCATACGTTTCCACAGAAAGAAAAGATGCAGAATGGTGTGTTGCGTGGTCGTTGCATTTATCAATGCGATTGGGTGGTTAACGCTTTTTGCTTTGGAAAAATGGACGACCGTTTCGGATGCGACCACTTCACACACCCTACTTTACTGAAGCAATCGAAAAAGCTGAGGCCGGAACGCACCGAACCGCCATTCGATCGCCCAACACAACCGCTTGCATCGAGCGAATGGTTCAAACCATCAAACAGGAAGTTTTGGAGAAACAGTTCAGCTTGACACACCTGCATAAACGGAAACGATCAATTCAACTAAGGATACTACAATCAGTGTAAATCGCTTGCGATAGCTGAGCACACAATACAATGCGATGGATCCCAAATAGAAAAACTGAACCAAGCGGATGCCAAGAAATAACCATTTCTCCTGAACAATGTCGTTCACGAAACTAAACGCATCGGCCGGGACGTTCGTTACATACACGACCCAAGCTACAAAAAAGATAGTTTGCGTTATTAGAAGTGCGTTTAGAAAAAGGCTGTCGAATAATGCCTGTTTCGGGGGTAATGCTCTTGTCGTAGCGATTCGATCTCTCACGTTCACTTCATCACTCTCTCCGAAGTTTTATAATAACAACGCCAATTCACCTTGAAGGCCCAATTTCTTCCCGAATGTGGATTCATTCAGACTCAGCTGGGGCGAACAGGCATTGTTGGTCTTAGGCCCGGATAGTCTTTTATTTTTTGCCGGATTGATTTACCCTTGTATTCGTCGTTCACAGTCGTCTAAAAAATATAGAAGCGAGCAAAGTCATTGTTTTCGCTTCCTCTCGCGCCAAGCACTTCTCCGATCAACAAGTGCGGAAACTCCGGGCCGATTTGACTCCGATCCCCTTCAGCAGGCAGCTTCCGTAAGATCCAAGTTAAGGAAAACGTAAAAGCCGTTCTTTCGCTCGGGACTGGAGTTGGTTTATCCTCAGCGGGGTAATGCCAAGTCAAATTTTGACAACGACAGTGCCTAGCCAAATCATTGCGATCTCGGAAATGACGGCTAGGGGCAACAGGTACTTTGAAAGTTTTTTTTCCCAAGTGCCTTGGTAATATTTCTTCCACATCTCACGCGATATCAGGGCTTGCCGATAATCATCGGGCAATGCCACCAACAGCTTTTCCGCTAGCTCGCTCCGTTGAGTCTGGATATCCGCTTGGCTGATAGATTTTTCGCGACGTGCTCGGTTGAGTTCATCGATCTCTGGTCGCAACTGTTCAAGTGCTTCCGCCATTTTCAGGTTGAGCTCTTTCGTTATGACGACCTGCGGCGCGAATGCAGTACCTTGAATAGTACGAGTTACGAACGATAAACCATGTGCGAACGCAACGAAAACAAACAGCGACAAGAGTGCCCACGCTGCCGTCCGAGGCCAGCCTTCATGGCAAGATTCAACACCCGCTAACATCAACGCTACAAAGCAAGCATAAAGTCCAGAATACAACAGGTATGGATTCATGTTCGCAAACACACCCCAAGAGACTGCAGATATGCCCAGGGCGAGAGTAACAGCTACGCCAAACGCAAAACGTTTCTCTCGTTTGTTCAG
>JANMNK010000339.1:0-2746 GCA_031373875.1 Pirellulaceae bacterium
CATGATGGTGAGTTGTGCCATCAAGACAACAAGATCGGACTTCGAGACTCGGCTGAACAGTCCCCCAGACGCCTTTCCCGTTTTTTTCGCCGCCCCCGATTTGGTTGCCAGATTGGTAACGAAAAGACCTTGGCTGCGGAGACGTTGTCTCGCTTCAGCAACATTGGCGGCTTCGATGACCCCGTTTGATGAGGAGCCGGTTTTGAGTTTAGCTTCGTAGGCGAATTGCATGGTCAATAGTCCTTAATCAGAGCACGCAACGCGAAGAATTTCATCGAGGCTAGTTATGGACTCTTCGGCCAATCGCACGCCTTCGTCTACCAACAGCGTGCCTCCTTGCGATTCATGCACTTGACGCATTGTGTCCAGGTCGCCACCATTCGCAATGACTTGCCGCACTTCACGATTTACCGTAAGTACTTCGTAGACACCCACGCGACCTCGGAACCCGGTATCGTAACATTCGCGACAGCCTTCGCCTCGAACGAATTGTCGGCGGCGGTCGCCTTTGTAACGAAGCAAATCGAGAACCTCAGGCGGAGGATAATAAGTTGTCTTGCAGTTTTGGCAAACTTTGCGAACAAGTCTTTGGGATATTACACCCCCCAGTGCAGCAGCGATCTTGAAAGGCTCAACTCCCATATCGCCAAGTCGAGTGACAGCACTAAAGCTGTCGTTGGTGTGCAGCGTACTCAAAACCAAATGGCCGGTGAGCGCGGACTGAACGGCGACGGCTGCGGTCTCGGCATCGCGGATTTCGCCAACCATGATCATGTCAGGGTCCTGACGCAAGATCGCGCGAAGTGCCCCGGCAAAGGACATCGCTTTGGTGGCTCCAACAGGAACTTGATTGATCTGTTCCAGTTGGTACTCGACCGGGTCTTCGACGGTTACGATGTTATGATGGACCGACTTGATCAACTCGAGGGCCGAGTACAGGGTGGTTGTTTTTCCACTCCCAGTTGGGCCCGTGACGAGTATCAGTCCGTGAGGGCGGCCCAGCATCGCTTTCATTTTTGAAAGCAACGGCATGGGCACACCCAATTGATCGAGATTGAAAGTAACGTTGTTCTTATCGAGAACACGCATTACTACTTTTTCACCGAGGATCGTGGGAAGCGTGGAGACACGAAGGTCAATTTCGCGACCGTCGACGATGACGTGAATTCGGCCGTCCTGCGGCAGTCGGTGTTCCGCAATGTCTAGTTTTGCCATCACCTTGACGCGAGAAATCAGGGCGGCGTGGAATTCGGATCGAGGTCGAATGACCTCGCGAAGTAACCCGTCTACTCTCAGCCTGAGCGTCGAATGTCGATGACCGGGTTCCAAGTGAATATCGCTTGCCTTTTGACGTAAAGCACAAACGATCATGTAATTAACGAGGTTGATAATTGGGCTGCCATCGGCCAAGTCATCGTTGTTCGCCAATTCGATATCGATTGCATCCGAATGCAACTGAACGGCATCCGAAGCGAGGTCAGCCGTAACCGCATCCACGACGTAGTTGTCTTCGTAGCATCGAGGTATGACCGTGTCGATTGTTGATCGAAGGGTCAGTACGGGTCGAACGCGAATACCGGTGATCCGTTCGATCTCGTCGATCGTTCGCAAGTTTCCCGGTTCGGCCATGGCTACACTGATTGTGTCGCGCACTTTGAACATGACGATAGCCGACATCGACTCGGCTTTATTGCGAGGCAGCAATCGAACAACCGCAGGATCGATCAAACCGTCTCGCAAGCGAACGGCTGGAATTCTTAGTTGTGAACCGAGAAAACGTAGCAATGTTTCTTCATCGATAAATCCTAATTCAAGCAGCGATTCACCGAGCTTGGTCTTCTTGGCAGATTGTTGGCCTAACGCAGTTTCGAGTTCTTCGGCAGTGATAATTCCTGCTTGGTAGAGGCGTTCGCCAAGTGGGACGGTGTCGCGAGCGACTGGACGAGCGCCTTTTACCGTTGGTATGGCCGGTGAACTGGGGGCGAGTAAAGATACGCTCATTGGGAGAAACTCCCAACAGCCGAGTTCACGTCGTCGAACAAAGTGAATTGTTCCGTTAAGCCAGTCGCTTGTAAGATGTCGCAGCATAACGGATTGGGAGCAGCGAGATGAATCGTGCCTCCCCGATGCTGACATTGATCGCGCAGTTGAAGCATGAACTCCAAACCTTTGCTATCGATCAGCGCGATGCCTTCGAGATTGAAGACGATTCGTGGCTGGCCTTTTTCGAAGCAAAGAGCGCACGTTGCTTCGGCCGAATCGATGTTCTTTGCATCTAGCGGGATGCTGCCCGAAATGACGTCAATAGCCCCGACCTTGCTGTGTTGGAACATGGACTATCATCTCTCAGTTCAGGGGGATACTCAAAGTGAAACGCGAACCTTTGTTGAGTTCGCTCTTGACCGTGATTCGCCCGCCATGCAATCTTGCGACTTCTTGGGAAAACGCCAATCCAAGTCCGCTGCCGGTAATTTTTTGCACCCGTGCATCCGTGCTTCGGAAGAACTTTTCGCAGAGGCGAGGGAGTTCTTCTGGCGAAATACCAATGCCAGTGTCTTCGACGTGGAAGTGCATTTGAGCATCGATGACTTCGACAATTAATCGAATGGAGCCTTCTGCCGGTGTGTACTTGACTGCGTTCCCCAGCAAGTTCACCATGCTTGCGGTGAATTTGTCTTTGTCCAACTTGAGCTTGGGCATCTTTGCGGGTAGTTTGCATTCGAAGAGTTGGTTCTTTTGTCGAATT
>JANMNK010000354.1:0-4411 GCA_031373875.1 Pirellulaceae bacterium
TCCGGTGTAGTGGACGCTTACAAGAAACACGTGACCGAGCACGATCAGGACGATTCGCTCGTAAGTTTTCAAGTTATTGAATCGCGTGAGAAACACCTGCGTGAAGAACTCGAACAAGCTCAATGTGACTACAACACTCAGCGAGCGGACAGTCCCGTATTCGGTGAAGGACGGGATGCGAGTGCTCAGGTTGTAGGTGACCTCTCACGGATTAGCGAGGAAATCACTCAAGTTCGACGTCGGCGAATCGACTTGTCTACCAACCTAGCTTCCATTTTGGATTCCGGTTTGTCGGAACCGAACGACATGAGCAAGACATTGACTTCGTCTGGAACCTCCGATGACGCGAGTGTCCAAGTTGCCGTGGCCAAACCGCTTGACGGTAAACCTTGGGCGAAAGATATCGAGTTGGTTATTCGCTTTGCAGAGCCCGAGGATGCTCGATCCCTGGAAACACTGCAAGAGAAGTCTCGGTATGCAACCGTCAATGTTGAGCAACTGCAACAGAATTATGGTCATCGTCATCCAAGTCTGGTAGCAGCCAAGGCGGAGATGGCAGAGCTTGAAGAATTGTTGCAGCAACGGTTTCAAGACATTGTGCAAGGCTGGAGACGGCAGCTGATGGTCCTTGAATCGACCGAAGCTAAGCTTGTTGCAACTCTCGCTTCAAAGCAAGAAGAGATGAAAGAGGCGAATGTAGCTCTTGGACAGGAAGAAAGCCTCAAGGCAAAAGTTACTCAATTAGAAAACATGCACGCGGCCACGGTCGAGCAACTTCTCAAAATGCAGACGGCCGAACAAGCGATAGCGGGTGGCCGTACATCGATCGAAGTAACGCTGCTGGAAGGTCCGGTACTGATTCCCGAACTGACTTGGCCTAATCCGAAATTGTTAATTCCTACAATGGCTTGCCTTGGTTTATTGGCCGGTATCTGCATGGTGCTGTTGGCCGAAATGGTGTGGTTCCCGAAACGCGTTGAAGAACTATGCGCCAGTGGCGTCGGAGTAGGTGTAGCTGGACTAACAGATGATTGCGGCGATCTCGCATTCCGCAATTCAGCACGAGGAGCTCGGGTTTGACGCAAGTCTTGACGCTGCTTTCGTTCGCGTTCATTGCTTATGCCTACGTGGTCTTTCCCGTTTTGGTTATTTTGCGAGGTATGTTTGCAACCCGACCTTGGAAGACGGGTTCGGACATACCGAGCGTTGACATTGTCATCATCTGCTACAACGAAGCAAGTTGTATCGAAAACAAGCTGCAAAACTTGATCAGTTTGGATTATCCAGCAAACCGATTGCGATTCATACTTGCGTCCGATGGTTCAGATGATGGCACGGCAATCGCCATCCAGAATTTTCCCGATGCGCGTATCACCTTTCTCGATTGCCCTCGGCGAGGAAAGATCCCTGCACTCAATGACGCTGTGCGAATTGCGACTGGCGAGATTCTTGTGTTCTCTGATGCGAATAGCATGTTCGATACCGATGCACTGCGTTGTCTCGTACGGCATTTTGCCGATCCGGAAGTAGGATGTGTGGCTGGCAATCAAGTCTATACCAAGTCCAACAGTAGTGGAGCGGCGGCAGCAGGCGAACATTCCTACTGGAACCTGGATCGGATGATTAAGGATGCCGAGAGTCGAGCAGGCAACGCGATTTCTGCTACCGGCGCTATATATGCGGTTCGACGAGAGTTGGTATCGGAGGTGCCTTCCGGCGTGACGGATGATTTTACGATTTCAACGCGTGTTATTCGTCATGGATATCGAATTGTGTTTGACCCCGTAGCCATCTCCAGAGAAGCGGTAGCGGGTAAATCGAAGACCGAGTTTCGTCGAAAACTGCGTGTCATGACGCGTGGCTTTCAGGCGGTGTGGGGTGTTCGCGATTTATTAAATCCGATTCGTTATGGATTCTACTCTGTGCAACTGTTCTCGCATAAAGTCCTTCGTCGACTGGTCGTGTATCCACTTATCCTGTTGATCGTTCTCATTCCATGGCAGTGGATGGAAGGCGGATGGCTGCGTTGGCTGGCGTTGGCTCAAATGGCCTTCTACGGGATTGCATCCACTGGGTTCGTTATGGCGAATCGCGGTTTGCGTCTCCCGAAATTTGTCGCAATTGCGTACTACTTTTGTTTAATTAATCTGGCAGCGTTGTTGGCGTCTTGGAATTTTCTCTTCGGTAAGAAAATTGATCGTTGGAATTCCACCCGAATTGAAGAGCCCTCGCCTCGCGATTCAATAAAGATGCCGAGGCATGCATCGTGAGTTCCGATAGTCACGTACCTTCAAAAACGGAAGTAAATCAAGCTGCGATATGGATGAGCGTCTTGACGGTCGTAGTCGCATTAGGAATCGCCATTGCTGGAAGCATATTTCATGAGAAGGCCATGCTGATTGCAGTTGCGCTTCTCGGAGTGGTGGGAGGAATAGCAATTTTTCGGTGGCCCGATCTTGCGACACTGGTAGTCGTTGGGGCCGTCTACACGAACGCACCAGTCGTGGCTGTCAAGTTTCATGGCGCGCCTGCATTTTTACCAGCGGCTGTACTGGCATTGTTGGCTTGGCCATTTTTCTTTCGCGTTGTGGTACGCCGCGAAAAGATACGATTCTCACCCGTATTGATTTTCCTCTTGCTGCTGATGATCGTTCAGTTTATTGGTGCCATGTTTGCTCGTGATCCGTTGACTTCTATTCGCGACTTCATGTCATTCCTCTTCGAAGGGGCCCTTCTCTTTTTCTTGCTCACTAACTTGGTCCGGACGACCAAAGTGGCGACCAGCGTCTTTGGCGTGCTGGCCCTCAGCGCGATTGTCATGGGTGGAATTCCAATGGCTCGGCAGTTGAGCGGCAACTTTGAATCGGATTTCGGCGGCTTTGCCCAAGTAGATTCGCAATTTGAAACCGCCGAGGGCGATGATCAAATTCCCGTACAACAGCAACGTGCTGCCGGGTCAATTGGCGAACAGAATCGATACGCGCAGTTCATGATCTTGCTGGTCCCCATCACGGTTGCGCTGTTTGCAATCGCCAGGAATACGCCCCTCAAGATGTTCGCGTTGGCTGCCACGATGTTTGCATTTCTAGGGTTCGCGTTGGCATTCTCGCGTGGAGCAGCAGTCGGTCTGGCGATCACGTTGACTCTTGCCATCGCGTTCAAACTTGTCTCGCGAAATCAGTTGAAACTTGTCGCACTCGGAATCGTCCTCGTTTTCCTTTTACTGCCACAGTATCTCACGCGTCTGGCATCCCTCGGACAGGTCGCAAGCGCCATTGGCGGAGGTTCAGCGGGGCTCAATAACGTCGATGGTGCCATTCGAGGCCGTATGACTGAAATGGGTGCTGCTCTTCTAATCTTTCGCGACCATCCCATCGTCGGTGTCGGTCCTGGCATGTTTGGCAAGTACTCGCAGGAGTATGGACAACGGATCGGATTGCGATCTTTAGAGCAAGGACGACAAGCTCACTCGTTGCTGCTCGATGTTGCCGCTGAAAACGGCTCGCTGGGGCTAATTGCCGTGATCGGTCTGCTGGTCATGCTCGTCCGAAACTTGCTCTACGCTCGAAACGCAGCGATGAAACGACTCAAAGATGGCTCACAGTCTGAAACTTCTGGCCAACGTAGATCGGAGAAGTCAAATTCTGTCAAGCTGCACTTAACCACGGGCATTCTTGTTTCGTTGTTGATCTACCTCAGTACCGGATTGTTCCTGCATATTTCTTACATCCGATACTTCTGGTTACTGCTGGCTCTCGCGGACGCCATCGCCTTTGTCGTTGTATCAGACGAAGAAGAACGAAATTACTTGCCACAGTTCGTGATTGGTAAATCTAGTTGAAATTCAATTGTTTCGATTCGGGAAAATCAAACGCCCCATGCCTTCGGAGTAGGGAATAGTAAACAAGTCTGGAACGATTCGATCCAACGTGCGCCGAATCCACCAGGGAGCATCGGGGTTGAGATAGATGATGTCTCCGGCGCGTACGTAGATGTTTTCTTTCCTGTCATAACGAGCCTTGATCAAGTCGACATTGATCATCGTCGGCGATCCATCCATCATGGTTCGATGAATCGAAACGGTCGTTGGCGAATCGATTGGATCGATGTATCCAGCCTTCGCAACAGCCGTTACCACATCAACGTCACGATCTGGTGGCAACAAAAAACCGTTTCCCAAGTCGCGGTTGTCTCGCCCGGTTGTAAAGCGGACTGCGGCGCCTGGATTTAGCCTGCCGACAACGAAGAAGACTTCATCTTTCCGACGTGGAACGATGACGATATCCCCTTCCATCAAAGTCACCATGTCGGGAGTAATCACAAACGGTTCATCGCACAGCGCTCGCAACGAAATACGAAGGATCTCCGGTTGGTTCATAAACACAGCGTTTGCGGGAATGTTCATCAATGG
>JANMNK010000362.1:0-2861 GCA_031373875.1 Pirellulaceae bacterium
GCATTGATCGTCGTTGTAGATGATGCAAAATTTACCGCAGCGAACTTGCGAAACTTCCTGTGGACAACTTTCACACGAAGCGACCCGGCACGAGACATACACGGAGTTGATGAGTTTTCCGAAAACAAACACTGGGGCTGCCGAGGACCACTAGTCATCGATGCAAGAATCAAACCGCACCACGCCCCAGGTCTTTTTGAAGATCCCCTAGTCACGCGAAAAATAGATGCAATGGCAGCCAACGGAAAACCAATTTCCAAGTATTTATAAATAGGGCTTGCGTTGGCTGAAAAAAGTAGCAGGCACGCTCCGCGTGCCGTCCGCATGCAATTCGCGATCACGATGAACTAAAGCGTAACGGCCCCAGACAGTGACCACAGTTTTAAACCGAAAAAGCCATTCGGCATTCGTCCCGGTCCTGGTAGCTGGTACCGCAGCTAACCCCATTCGGCTGATTATCTAAACTTTTTTTGAAAATAACTACGTCGCGCGTTTTGCAGTTAGAGGATGTGATACGGACCAAGCGACGCAAGCCAACAATGAAATGATAACGCCCACCGTAAAACCGCGTGGGCGGTACTCAAGTTGAATGAATGAGCTACTCGCGGGTGAATCGATCGAGATGAAAAGCTCGGCATGGCTCGCTATAGACACTCTGGTCCGTTTTCCTGATGCATCTACGGAAAACGCTCGCCAACCATGATCTGCAAAGATGGGCACAACAACGGCTCCTCCGGCGGCGGGTGGAGTGGCAATGCGGCACACGGATGGGGAAATCCAGGTAAGGACAACGCCCGTCGTCAAGTTATCCTCTAACCATTCCTGCGGGCTATCCAGCTGCTTGAATCGTTCGACCGCAGCAGGTTCAAATGAAAACTGCGCATTGACGCTTTGATGAGGCTCAAGCAAGTGCAGTTTGCCGATTTCATTCTGAGTTTGAGCCTGAGCGACCTTGCATAGCCACTCCGATGTTGGCATTCCGACGGGGGCGGGTAGCTCAAGCGGCAGTTTGCGGACTCGATCAAGTTTCGTTGCATCCGCGTGTAAGCAGTCCGGCGATACAAAACCCAGGGACGCGTAGGATGCGATCCCGAGATCGGCGGATAAAAGCAGACAAAGAACAACTCCCGACCATGGCACATTAAAGGAATCAGCCGTTCTTCGCAGGCGATTAATGAGCGTCGGGGCCAATGCCCCAACAAGTGTCGCTTGCAGGCCAGATACCACTAACAAAAGCCTCGTATGGCCCAACGAAAAGTCGCCGCACAGTGGTTCATTCGGGACGGACTTTGTGAAATCGAATTGAGGCAGGTAGTATGCAAAAACTAAAGTGCCGACTCCTGCGAGGGTTATTAGGGCCAATAAGATCCGCAAGTTCAGCATTCGTGCCTCAGGCGACAAGAGGCTTTTGGCAGCCAACAAACAGGCTGGCAAAATTGCGTACGGGAGCCATTTGGCCGGATATCGGAATTCACTATAGAACGGCAGCACTTTGGTCCACAACCATTGCAGCCCGCCGATTTCGCTGGCAACTTGACCCGATGGATGCGAGTTGCCTAACCAATTTCCGACGGTATTGAGCACTTCGCCCAACCCGTGCATTCCCAATGAGGACAGAACCGCAACACTAAAGACTATTCTCAGTCTACGTGTACTGCGATCTCCGCTGACAAAGAGATGCAAAATGAAAAGCGCGATTCCGATCGTGCCAAAATGTAAACTGGGAACCCACACGCGATCTTGTGGAGCAAATCCCGCGAACCATAGTGTGTGAAATGGAACTATGCTGCCTTTGAAATTCGGCACAACAGCAGTCAGCCAATCTGACAAACTAACGCTGAATTGAAAGCGTTGACTGTCAAAGTTGGTTCCTTGCACGAGCCGGTTGCTTGACGAAACCCAATCCAATGTTGGAAGTATTTGAATTGCTGACAGTCCGATGGCTAAGGCGACCGCTGCGAACGACAAAATGACTGCGTGGACTGCGTGGCCTCGGAAAATGCTCTGATACCAGAACTTTGTAATTGGACGTTGCCTGCCAATCCGACTTCTAAGTAAAGTTAAACCGCTTTGCATAAGCTGTATCGAGACGAGTATGACGCCGATCAAAACGACGTGATAAGCGCATTGAGCATCGCCGCCGAGGACCATCATTGCCAGTGCCGCCGACAAACCGAGCATCGCTCTAGGTGAACCGTCTCGAAAAATTTTCCAACCCATATGCAATGCGAAAGGCAACCATGCGGCACCGACCAGAAAAACTGGGTTGTAGACTTGGAAGAAAACTGGGCCGCAGAGAGAGTAACTGGCGGCGGCGAGGTGAGCACTAATTCTCGGCAAGCGAAGATAACGACCAAATCGGTAGGTTGCGACGTTGGCAAATAGCAGGTGCAATAATAGGAATAGGCCGACGCGTTGTCCCAGGCTAAATACATCTAACAACAGAATGAAACGCGGCGGATAGAATGCCATCGTTGTCGCTTCGCCGATCATCGACGAGCCGAATACGTCGTATCGATTCCACAACGGCACAATCTGCGACCACGTATCGCCCCGTTCTATGAAGGACCAAAGCGGGTAGTAAAAGTGGATCGTATCTCGAAATGCCGGAATCTGCCCCGACCATAACGCGGGCCACAACAGCACGATGCAGAGAGATGCGAATATCGCAAATGGTAAATGTCGTCGAGTCATTTGTAATAGCGTAACGACAATTCGAAAGTTTAGCGACGGCCGAGCCAGGTACGAAAAAAGGCCGCACTCTTACTGAATGCGGCCTTATTTATTCTATTGCAAGCCAACGTATTGTTGGCTGTACATTACTTATCTTTGACTTCGAACTCGGCGTCGATAGCGTCGTC
>JANMNK010000479.1:0-7317 GCA_031373875.1 Pirellulaceae bacterium
CCATTGACTTGACCAGTGCATAGCTCCATCGCGTCCATCGGCGGCGGAGCACCCAAGACGAGTACAGGACTCCCCTGATGCTCGGTGCCGATCAAGTCGATGATTTCTTTGCGAGGTCTCGGGAATTCGACATAACGGACATCCAAGTTATGACGCAGCTTGGGAAAGTACGTCAAAACGCCCGTGATATACGCACAGTCGGGACAAAAATAAGAGACGCCCGGACCATCGGAAAAATTCTCTTTCAAGACGAACAAAATATCGCGAGCCATAACAGACCCTTTTCAACTGGTTGCGGATTAAAACAGGGATGAAAATCGGCGTTCGAAGACAGCGAACCGAATAGTGGACGTATTGTAAACGAATTCCACCGGGATTCCTACAAACGAGCACCGCCTATTTCCGAATCGATCGGCAAACTTGAAAAAATTAACCTTCTAAGTCCGCTCCACAACTGGCTCAGTCCACGTGGTTGAACTATTGTGAAATCACCCTCAGTCGCGAAAACGTTGGGGCTCTGACTTAATTCATATTGTAGCCAGGGTCGATTGTTGACCGACTGATTTCGTAGGCTTCACCTCTATTGCTGGAAAATGCAAATGTCGAATCGACGTCGATTCCTTGTTCAGTCTTCTATGGTCGCGTGCGCGGCTGCAGGTCGCATTGGCTTTGGCCAAACGGCTGACAACAGCGGCGCAACACGAGCGTTTGTCGGTGCAAGAATTATCCCGATCAGCGGCCCTGTCATCGACGAAGGAATATTGGTGGTTCGCGGTGACAAGATCGTCGCGGTGGGTAACGGTGCGGATGTGGCTATCCCGACGGGTGCTGAATCGATCGATACCAAAGGCAAGTGGATCATGCCGGGCTTGGTTTGCACTCACAGTCACCTCGGAAATATTGGAGGCGCTGACAGCAGCAATCCGATTCAGCCGGGTGTGAGGATCATGGATTCAATCAATGTGCGCGATTCAGGTTTTCGGCGAGCGTTGGCGGGCGGCCTGACAACATTGAACATCATGCCGGGTTCTGGTCATCTGATTAGCGGGCAAACATCGTATGTCAAACTTCGTTTTTTCGATGGCGGTCCTCGAACTGTCGATGACATATTGATCCGTGATGGCCAAGGCAATCCGATTGGCGGATTGAAGATGGCCAACGGCACCAACTCCATCGGCGATGCTCCTTTTCCTGGCACGCGCGGCAAGTCCGCGTTCTTGGTCCGTGAGCAGTACATCAAAGCACGCGAATACCAATTGAAGATCGCTGCTGCAGGGAACGACGCCAGCAAACTGCCGCCCCGCGACCTCAATCTCGAAGCGCTCGTCGAAGCCATGCAAGGCAAACGAATCGTTCATCATCATACGCATCGCCACGACGACATCGTTACCGTGTTGCGGCTGGCGCAGGAATTTGGTTTGTCGGTTGTACTGCATCACGTCAGCGAAGGTTGGCGTGTTGCCAAGGAAATTGCAGCGGCTAAAGTCCCCTGCTCCATTATTTTGCTCGACTCACCGGGCGGAAAACTCGAAGCTCGTCATCTGCGCTATGACACCGGCAAGATCCTTGACGAAGCGGGCGTGCGCGTTGCGTTCCATACCGACGATCGTATCACCGATTCGCGGATATTCTTGCGAATGGCCGCCTTTGGTATACGCGGAGGAATGCCGCGCGAACGCGGGCTGGAGGCGTTAACTATTGCCGGAGCCGAGATGCTTGGATTGCAGGATCGCGTCGGATCGTTGACCCTAGGCAAGGACGCTGACTTTGTCATATTCGATGGCGATCCATTATCGGTCTATAGTCACGTTCAACAAACTTGGGTTGAAGGCCGTGTAGCATTTGACCGCTCACGACCCGACGACCTATTAGCTGCCGAAGGCGGCTATGGAGCAGGCGACGATATCGATCCGTTCCTTTGCTGCTACGATCAACCTTGGCAGGCCGCCAAGTAGATTTTTGGCTCCCACGAGAATATTCACAGCGATCATCTTTCATCTATTTTCAGAAACATCTATCCATGTTCCAGTTCAATGCCCATTGGTTTAGAAAGTCTTTAACTTCGCGGTTGCGGACAGCAGCACTCTTCGTCGCTGTGTGCTTTTCGGGATTTTCCCAAGATGCATCGGGCCAGACAGTTGTAGTACGAGCAAGATGGCTTCACACCATGGCCGGTGAGCCGATCGAGAATGCTGCAGTGCTGCTGGTCGACGGCAAAATTTCCGCGATCGCCAAGTCCGACCAACTAACCATTCCAGAAGGAGCCACAGTCATCGATGGCGAGCACGTCACGCCGGGACTCATCGATGTTCGCACGTCGGTGGGTTTGGCGGGAATACTCAATTCGCCTCAAGACCAAGATCAACTGGAAAGCTCGTCGCCCATGCAACCCGAATTGCGAGCCTTGGACGCTTACAATTCGAAGGACGACCTTATTGAGTGGATACGTGGTTTTGGTGTCACGACTGTTCACACGGGGCATGGTCCGGGCGAGCTAATTTCGGGGCAAACCATCATTGTCAAACTGACGGGGAACACCGTTGAGGATGGGCTGATTCAGGATGGTCCGGTTGTTGTTTGCACGTTGTCCGAAGGAGCCAAGAAGACCGGCAAGGGCAGCCCAGGCACTCGCGGCAAGATGATGGCCATGTTGCGTACTGAGTTAATCGCGGCCCAACGCTACATCGAGAAGATCAACGCCGCCCAAGCTAAGCCCGATAGTGATCCTGTCGCGCGCGATTTGAAACTGGAAACCATGGCAGCGGTGCTTCGTGGCGAAAAAGCTTTGATGATTTCTGCCGATCGCGAGCAAGACATCTCGTCGGCACTGCGATTGGCTAAGGAATTCGGTTTTCGACTGTGGCTCGAGAGCGCTTCGGAGTCGTACCTGTTGTTAGATCAAATCAAGCAAGCAAACGTTCCGATTCTGTTGCATCCCAGTATGGCTCGGTCAACGAGCGATCGACAAAGTTTGAGTTTCTCGACAGCAGCCAAATTGAAACAAGCCGGAATCCTGTTCGCCATCGAAGGCGGTTTTGAATCGTATGTACCAAAGGCTCGCGTCGTCTTGTTCGAAGCAGCCATTGCGGCCGCAAATGGACTCGATCGCGAAGCGGCGTTGGCCTCCATCACAATCGAAGCAGCAAAGATTCTCGGCATCCAGGCCCGCGTGGGCTCGTTGGAAATCGGCAAAGACGCCGATGTTGCCGTGTACGACGGAGACCCATTCGAGTACACCAGCCATTGCACGCACACGATCATCAACGGCCAGGTTGTTCACTCCGAACCACGATAAATTTATCGCCGTCAAAGGCAAGCGGGTCAGGCTCGGATGGCACCGGGAGATATTTTACGTAGTTCTCAACGAAGTTCGTTTCGGAGCTTCATCATTAGTTTGTAGCCGTGTAGTCGTCACTTCAAGATGCTCGGTTCTAGTCGGCCCGAAGGCAGTTGGCGACTTGGCAATGTGCAATCTGCTTGAGCACGGTTAGAAGTTAGCTTTTCACTTCAGCGTGGCGCATCCGACCGCTCTATAGTTGCATCTAGTATGAAAGAGAATCCGCACAAGCGCAATGAGTGCACAAATTCAAACTCGACAGAGCCGTTCAGTACCGACCGCGCTGCTTTGATTCGCTTCTTCTTCGTGATCTCCGTGCCTCTGCGTTTTAAAAGTGCAGCTTCAAAGGAAGCACTGGGTCACTGAGCACACAGAGAATTCCGATTTGGCATCAGTTGAACTCTAGTAAAATGCACCGCCGGGCGTTGATATCTTTCGTGCTAAATTCTGTTGAAGGCGCTGTAGTCGGCGTCTTGGGGACAGATTTCTGCATGCAAATTGCCGCAATTGAGTGCAAGAAATAACACGCCGCCCCATCAGCGTGTCGTGGTCTTAGCCTGCCGATCTTTGCCCAAATAGATGTGCGAGAAAACCTTAGTCAGATCCATTCAAATTAAGAAAGACCTTACCACTATTGATTATTGACAATTGATGAAAATGAAGTGGCCGAAAATATTCCTCGGGGCAAGATATTTCTTTGCGGTGCTCTACGCAAAAATCGGGCAATATTTTCTTGACTTGCGGTCAATCGCCGGTAGAATCATCGAAGCGCCGATTCTTTAAATCATTTAAGTTCATGTAATATATTTGGACTATCGAATGTCGCACGGGAAAAATCGGGGGTTCATCGCTAGAAGCGCTGAATTTTATGTGTTCTTGGCATGTCTCCTTTGGACAGAAGCGAAAATCGCCGCACAAGACGTCTCGGCGAGGGTAGACGTAGAGAAGAATGAAGAGCCCCCCAAGACTATTGAATTCGAGATCGTAAAGGAAACGAGATTGAGCCTCACCGACTTGGGAATCATTCCCTTGGAGGGTGTAAGGGTTTATCGGGTGCATATCAAGAATCCGGTCGGTGAACCAGCAAAGCTTGTATCCCTGAAGGGCTCCTGCAACTGCACGAAAGTGCGGCTGATTTCGGACCAGTCCATCGACGCGGAGAATTCCGTTTGTTGTGAAATCGCAATTGAGTCGAAGGGGAAACAGGGGGAGAAGGGTGTCGAATTGTATTTGGAGTTTGCACCCTCTGTTGCAATTGAAAACAAGAGTACTCCCCTGAAACTCTGGAGAATCATTTGTCCACTTCGTTTGTTCTCTAGTGATGCTGGTGGATTTAATAACCAAGAGGTATCAATTGAACTTGACCCAAAAGTGGAACAGACTGCTCAGTTCACGGCGTTCAATTTTTCCAATCATGAATGGCATGGAGCGTCGGTTGAAATCAGGTCTGTGGACGGAAAAGATAGTTGGCAAATTATTGGATCAGTATCTGGATTTGACGCGAGTGAGTTCCCATCGCAGAGAGTCACCTTTACCTTACCTCAAGACTTGCGGGACAGAATCTTGAATGAAAGGTTCCAGGGAGCGGTCGATCTGTTTGCGAGTCAAAAAGAGTCACCGCTAGAAAGGCTGGTTGGAAAAGCCGTCTTCACGGGTGCAAGAATCGAAGCCATTCGCGTTCTTCCAGCATTGGACATCGGAAACCCAGTGACGAATATCCACGTAGTGTCACCCAACACATCGGTTGTGTTGGCTGGGGCAAAATTCACAATTTTCGGAAAAGAAAACGGGATTGAAATTGCCCCAACGGATGTGGTGAAGAAGCAAGATGCTTGGGTGACGATCAAGCTGGATACAGCAAACCTAGTGGAAGCCCGAGATGAGAAATTAAGCATCCGGATCGAATTCGGCGACGGGAGTGTTACTGTGCTGCCGTTGAGAATGTTGAAATAGAAAAGTGTTTCAAGTGTTATGTTGAAAGGGAGTAACAATGAGTCGGATATTGGTATTGTTGGTTTGCGCAGTTGTCTGCAAAACGTCATATTCCCAAGTCAATCAAGAATGTTATCGTCCAGTTGCCACCGAAGTGTGCCCCGCGCCCCCTCCCGGCTGTGGTAACTAAGCTTGCACTCGACCTGAACCAGTGTGGATTGAAAAACCGGGGAATCCATGCATTCTGATTCCCACCTACAATTGGTCTCAGGCTTGTATTGACAAGAGAGAGCCAATCAAGCTCACCAACGCTTCTGTAAACGATTGCAAACTGTCGGAACCTTCATCGGAAAATGGTTATCGGGAATATGATGATGTTGCCGGTCCACAGGAAAAATTGTGTTGGAGGATGCGTAAATGTGCGAATTCGTGTACGGAATTGTCGGGAGCAATTGGAACGATTGATAACCGAGTTGCTCCTGGTTGCGACGCGTCAACGATCAACCCACGCACGACAAATCTTTTTGAGGCGAGATGCAACCCGGGAACCACAGATGGCAATGACAGTTCCGATATTGATGGTCCAATGTCGGAGGACTGGTGGAATTGCAAAGGCATGTTGAGTCCCTGCGTTGAAAACTGATGTCACCAATGAAAGTCACAAAATCATGAATATTCGAAAAGTCTTGTTTGCGGGCACTCTGGGAATGTGTTCAATGACTGCGACAGTGGTTGCACAGGAGAACACGAGTGACAAGAGTAAGAAAAGTAGTGAAGTTCCTGCGGAAATCACCAGTCTACGGGACATGATGAACAGAATTGCAGCCGCCCGATCATCTCTGGTGAGCTACACGATGGAATTGGAAGTGTCCGATGCGCCTGGCACGGAACGAGTTTGCGGCGACTGTTCCTTCTATTATGAATACTCACAGGTGGGTAACCATTATGTTGTGGTACGGCGCGAGCACTCGAAAAGAGAAAATTTAGTATACACATCGTGTGGTGGACGAAGTGGAGATTGGTTCATATCTGGGAATACCCGGGAATCTCGCAGGTTGATGATGTATAAATTCGACAAGAATCGCGTGAATTGGATGCCTAATCATGTCGATTGGCGTGCTGTAGGGCTTGGCTTCTGTGGTGACATGCCCGTCCGGCGCTTTGAGGAAATCAGCGGGAGTATCTCGGATTGGCAGCGCACGGAAGGGCTCCCGATTCCTGTTGAGCATGGGATCGCGAAATACGATGACCAAAGCCAAGTCAAGTTTGAAGTGGATTTCAAACATGGGGTATATCCGATTATGTTCGATTTTACACCTGGATTGAAGAAATCAGGCTATAGCAAGTGGACCATGTCTGTAGATAAGGTACATGGCGAATACTTGCCCGACGTCGCGACGTTAAGTTGTGAGGGCAAGGAAATAGTATTCATGTTCAAGTGGCTTATGGTGAATGAACCAATTGAGGGAGGCGAAGCAGCGCTTAAGAGAATTGCCGAGAAGTTTGAACTTGATCCCGAAAAGAACTAGATCAACATTTTGCCCAAGTCGTTCTATTTCAGATTCTTGCGTTTTGCTTGAAATTCAAAAATGACTTGGTTATGCGTGTTGCAATGGCACAAACTCTTGATGAACGGAAGCAAGAACTTGAACCAGACTGAGTTGTAACTCCAAGCTTTTTTGGGAACTGTTTGGACCGCCTAAAGAACTACGTAATACCATTCATTCGGTCGATGAATCGTGCGACGCATCGCGGCAGGGCAATCGCATTTGGAATGAGTACGGCATAATTGTTGCGTTGAGATCTGAGAAGTCAATCAAGCAGTGAATGCTTGCAAATTTGCTGATGGATCAGCGGGTTTTGGAACACTTTCTCTGGATGGATTTGTAATGCTTACAACCGACTCTCCAATTTTTACAAGTTTCCGTTCGCTTCCCGATCCACGGCGTCCTGCGGCGAATTTGAAACACGATCTGTTCGACATGGTTGCTCTGACGCTTTGTGCGATCATCTGCAACGCAAATACTTGGGTGGATGTTGAACGGTTT
>JANMNK010000492.1:0-8819 GCA_031373875.1 Pirellulaceae bacterium
CAGCCTGATCCATCCGCGATGCAGGCTCAGATGGCACAGCAAATGGCACAAGCCAAGATGCAGTTAGAGCAAGCCAAGTTGCAGTCCGATGCACAAGGCGAGCAAGCAAAGATACAAGCCAATATGCAAATTGAGCAGGCAAAGATTGAATATCGAAACGATGAGTTGGAGAGAGAAAAGCTAGAGAAGGAACATAAAGAACTTAATAAGGCGAGAATCGAGCATGCAATCAGCCAAGAAATAACAAAGCGGCTTACGACATTAAACAGCGTTTATCGTAGTCAAGCGACGAATCGGGCAAATGACACTTTAATAACAGCAATGTCGGAGCAAAAAAAGTCGGGGCTTAGCTGGCGTGTTCATCTTCTACCCTTTCTTGGACATCGTGATTTGTATCCTGCGGTCTACAAATCGTTTCACCACGACGAACCGTGGGACAGTAAACACAATCTCGAATTAGCGACCAAAGTCATGCCAGAAATCTTTCAAGACAAGGGCGTGCCCGCAGGTCACACGCGCATCCGAAGTGTTCTGAACCTCGATGGACACACAGACGCTCTGACTCGTTATAGAGACCTGACGGATGGATTGGACCAAACGGCGTTTTGCTTTCATGTGCCAGCGGAATATAGCATTCTTTGGACCAAACCCGATGCGTTGGAACCACTAAACGCAGACTCAACCATCAATGCGATTGCTGAAATTGCGGCTAAAGAGAGGATTCACTTTTTCAACATGGCATGGTTAGCGGACTATCCCATTCAATCGCCAGAATTATTTCGCGCGTTTGCAACACCCAATGGCAGAGAATGGATAATTCGAAAACATGATAAAGCCCACGAAGTTCTGTTTCTGGAGAAAACAAAATCAGATTTCGAAAACGAAATGAGCGTTGAAGAAGAAGAACGTTTGGCGAAAGAGAAACTTACAAAATTAGTTGCAGCACTCACCCAGGCAAGAGCAGATAGTGTGTTCCGTTTCCGAGACCTCGACAAGAAAAGGTTACTTTCCTGGCGAGTGCATATTTTGCCGTATATCGGCGAACAGGAGCTTTATAAAAAATTCGATCTAAATGAGCCGTGGGACGGAAAAACGAATCGTAAACTTGTCAAAGAGATGCCTGAGATTTTTCGCCTACAGTCGCGCGAAGGATTTACCCGCTTGCGATTTCCAGACGGCTCAGCAGTGGATCGCTTCTACGACATTCCCATGAGGGATGATCCCGCTCTGACCGCATTGTTGTTCTATGCAGCGCCTCACGCAGCAGTTCCCTGGACCGGTCCTGATTACCAAGATGGCACGTTGAGCAAACCAAGTGAAAATCTGGGCTGTTCTGCCGACCGGCCTACCTTGGCGGCTGCTGCGGACGGATCGATCATGGCGATTGACTCTTCGCTTCACGACTCAAAATGGATATCACTCCTGTCGCGCGATGGCAATGAAAATTTTGATTTGGCAAAAGCACTCGCGGAGCCAGCCAAGCCTATTCAACTCATCATCCCCTTTGATCCTCCGGGAGCATTGCCAAAGCACGTCGTTTTGCCGCAATTGACAGTTTCAAAGACGACCCTTAACGCCGCGCCCCAGCCGGTTGATCCTACTGATAAAAAACTTCACGAAATCGTTCTGGGAGTAATGCGATATCACGACCGGTATCGAGGACATCCTAACAACGTGAAAGTCGACGGTCGTGCGTCTGGTCTCAGTTGGCGAGTACACATCTTACCGTTCATAGGCGAAGAATCTTTGTATTCAAAATTTCGAATAGATGAGCCATGGGACAGCGAAGAAAACATAAAATTGATTTCGTATCTGCCGCAACCATTGCGATTGCCCGGTTACGCCAATGATAAATCTCCATACGCGATGCTCCCTGCTTTTGCGAAAAATGCAGGGCAACCAAAATACCGGAATACAGATTTGCTCGTTTATGTTACCGACGCGAAAACTGAGGAACCGTGTACAAAACCTGACGATCGATTACTACCGGAAGTCTTGGAGTACTCTGATCTGACACAAGGCACATCCTTGGTATTTGCAAGTGCAAGTGGAAAAATTTACCACCTACCGACGTCGTATCCAACAGAAATCCTTCAGGTATTAACCGACCCAGACACTGGGATTATCTGCGATTTGGAAACTGTCCGCCGCCATGTTGCACTCGCACATGGCAAACAAGACTACGGTGGCCTAAGTCGCGACGAATGGGAAACTCATCAGTTAAGGACCGTTCTGTTCTCAATGTTTAATTATCAATCCACTCACAAGGAGTTTCCTCTAACAAATGCTCATCTACGAGTACAGCAACAAGGTGATGCCCGAGGAAACGACCTTCCCGCAGTTACTAGTTATAAATTGAGTTGGCGCGTGTACCTGCTCCCGTTTTTAGGACACGATAAGCTCTATAAGCAATTCCGACTCAATGAACCGTGGGATAGTCCGCACAATAAGCAACTCATTCCATTGATGCCCGATTGCTTTCGCGACGGCGACGATCCCGTTGATCAGTACAAAACTCGGATAATGGTTTTTTGCGGATTGAACACTCCTTTCGTGGAACCAGGTAACTGTATCGACCCAGGGGGCTTTTTGGATGGTACCCACAAGACGATTCTCTTATTTCAAGCTTCGCCCGGGTTGGAAGCGATTTGGACCAAGCCGGTGGACTTTGACATTAAATGGCTTTCAAAACTAGAGTTTAGCCGTGGACTAAAAATTGGACTAGCCGATGGCGCGGTCCAGCAGATGCCGCCGGGAGTAAGCGAAACTAGGTTTCGAGCTTTAATTTCACCGGCAGGCGGCGAGTTGTTATCCAACGATGAGTGGCAACCCGAATAGATCATGAGTGGCAGCTCGAATAGATCTGAGTGTAGTACTGAGACAAGGCAGAGTTCTAAAAACAGGGATAAAGCACATGACTGTCGGTCAGTTTTCTAAAGTTAGAGAAAATTTCCAGCTAGGTTCAACATACGGGAGTTCACTCGAAAAAGCCAACCTTGCAGCAATCGAAACTGCCTCCTTGATGGCAAGGTTGGATGCATAGACAAAATGCATTTACGTTTCAATGACGTTTTGCTAATCAACCCGCAATTCTGCAGAACCTCTATTGCGATCTTGCGGTCGATGTCGTTGCTATCCATTTATCGCCAGCGATCTTCACCAGGGGTGCCTTGCAACGCCACGTGGCATTTTGGAAGCGACGACTTTTTCGGTTTTGCAATCCAGAAATTATCCGCAGGTAATCCGTCTGGCAAAATTTTAGGGAACACGACGGCAATGGCTCCACGACCAAATTTCGGAGCGAAACCTACTACGACAGTCTCGCCACTACAGTTGAATTAGGAGGCTTGTGACGAAGAAAACGAGAAAGCATGCATTGAAATCCTACCCTACAGTTTTCAAAGTCAGTTTGAAGGCAGTTTATGGATGTTTATTAGTCGATACCCAAAAGGATACGAGGGAATAAACTAAGTTTCCTGCGAAGAGCAGCGGTGGACTGTGTTTTTTCAATGGTGACCATTGCCATCATCCATTACAGCAGTGGAATGCAGTCCGATGGCATCGAAGTCGAAAACGAGCGAACCTGAATGAGCGCAATAGATCCGTCACCTGATCGCGACGATTCCCGTGGATCGGAATCGACCGATTTCCCGTCGGTGCCTACAGATCTTTTTCCGCTGCCGCTCACACCGTTTGAGCATTATATGGTGATCGACGATTCGCCAAGTCAACCGATGATCGAATCTGCGCAAGCTTATTTTCATGCGCCACTCGACTTGGTCAAACTCGACCAAGCCCTTTGCAAGGCATTGCAGCGTAATCTGATGTTAGCGTGCCGACTGCGACCAAGAAGAAAATCTTGGGAGTGGGTTTACGATCCAAATTGGAAACCAGTTATCCGATCGTTCAAAGATGATCCCCCAATCGTTGACGGTCGCATGACGCCGATGGACTTGATCCGTGAACCAGGTTTGCGAGTCTGGTACGATCAGAACGAAAACGACACGCGATTGTATTTCCAAATTCATCATGCTTGTGCCGACGGAATTGGCGTTCGTCGCTATATCATCGATGTTCTGTTTATCTACGCCCGTGCTTTCTCGAACGATGCTAAAACAACAAAATCAAACTTGCGGCTCGATCGCGTCGATCACGAGCGGTTACGAGAGAGAGGTTCCCTGCAACAGCTTGAGCGGAATCCGGCCAAGGTCTCCATCACGACAATGAATCGGTTAAAGAATCTGCATTATTTCTTTTTCCAGCCGCCGCGACCAATTACAGCAATCGATAGAGATGCCGATCACAAATCGGTTGACGACGCCGAGTTGATCAAAGTGTTGCGAATGAGCGTCGAGGACTCAACCTGTGTTTTGCAGCGTGCCGAAACCGAAGACGTCGACCTCAATGATTTGGGGTTGGCATTGCTCTTTGTCACTTGTCAACGTTGGCAGGAAAAACAAAATGTCAAGGCTGCAAATAAACGGATTCGATTGTTGGCTCCCGTCGACCTTCGCGTCAAGGAAGATCTGCGATTAGCGGCTGCCAATCGCGTGAGCTATTCCTTTTTAGGTCGAACTCACAAACAATGCGTTGAATGGTCTGATTTGCTGCAAAGTGTGCAAGAAGAAACGACCTACATCCGCGACTCGCATTTGTACGCCGAATTTATTTACGGATTGCGAACCGGAATAAATTTTCCAACCATCATGCGTTGGGTCTTCAAAAGAAACGCGAACATGGCGACAGCAGTCTTCACGTATTTGGGTGACCTGAATCGACGCGTCAGCCGAAATCTGTCACAAGAAGCCGGCTTTACCCGCGTGGGTGACACGCTGTTGGAAGACGTTATGGCCTCCACCTGTGTTCGGTCCAACACGAATCTGGCGATCATCCTGTGTCAAGCGAACGGCAAAATCTGCATGGCGGCGAATTGGAACCGCTTGGCACTCTCGGCGAACAACACCATTGAATTCTTGACGCTGTTTGCGGAAACTTGGCGCGAATGGGGAGTTCACGGTAAACCATGACTTTCACCGTGGGATAAAACCTTGATCCGCAGTTCGGTTGCATGGACGTGGTCGTGCCGCAGTCGACATCGAGCGTATTTCGCGATAGTGCGTCTTGTATCGATTTTCAGGGTGGCAACGGCCGAGAACTCACTGCAATTTTGCTCATGCTACAGATCCTTCGATTACGTAAACCTATTCTTCCAAAGCCAACATTCACTTATTACGCATGAAACTTGGGAATGTGGGCTTCGATATGAGCCAAACACCAATTTCAAATGGTGTTGCCACGAAACTTAAATGGCAGAGGGATGTTAGATGATTGTTTCAAGCACTTGTGAGCAATTTTCATTGCCGGCAATTTGCGAGTGGCTACGCGATGGAACGTCGCCAACGGATCTGGATTTAACGACCGATCGGCCTTGGGCGCGGACGTACAAGATCACGGGGCGGAACCAATCGCGATTTCTAAAAGTGTTACCTCAAGTGCAACGACGTTCCCTTTCTGCAATGCCGAAAATTTCCTCTCTCTTTCCCAACGCCGTTCCTCGCGTCCTAGCGGTCGATGCTGAACGGGGGCTGGTGCTCCTCGAAGATCATGCCGGCGAAGATCATCAAGGAAAAGGTAGCGTTGAGGTTCAGCAAAAGATTCTGGCAACATACGCTCATATTCAGGCGATCGCTTCCAAGCAGTCCGACTTAATAGAAATGTTGCCCGTCATTCCGTTGGACCAACTGGTTTTAAGTCTACTGGCTTTTCTAAATCCTGAATCCTCGAGCGACAGTGCGTCCAGTCCGGCTAGCGGAAAAGACTTTTTTGATGTCGAGAAATGCCAATACTATTTTGAGCTATTTACTGAACGCGCTCAAAAGCTACAGCAATTGTTTTCTCGTGCAGCGTTGTTGCCGGTCACCCTCAACCATTGTGATCTTAGACCGAGCAATGTTGCTTCGAGGAAAAATGGCGACTTGGTGATTTATGACTGGGATGAATCTATTGCAGGTCCGGCGGGATTGTCTTTGCACAATTCCTTCTCTGGATGTTTCATCCCGTGTAGTTTGCTTTTGTTTCCTGACAAGGCAATTCTCCCGGAGCTTGCCAACGCTCGACTCGTTCTTGAAACGTACATACGAACACTCGTATCGGGAGGTTATTGTGATCGGCAACTGCTAAATCAAGGGCTCCCCGGTGCGATTTGCGCGGGAGTCATTCAGTTTGTATTAAGCTTTGCGAAGTTCGCACCAACCGATGAATCGTATCGCGAAGACATCCGATACAATTTGCGAAAGCGATTAAATGACTTGTTAGAGCTCGCAGATTTCCTGCAAACGGATTCTCACGATTCCGCACTGCAGCTTGTCGAAGATTATCAAAAACGCGAACGACCAGAGCATGCTTGCCGTGTCTTGCGTTGCCAGGTCGAGCGAGATCCGTCGGACTTGGAGGCGATTGCCAAGCTTACGGAGATGCTTGATCAAGTTGACGAAGCCGAGACCGCCCCTACATTCCAGCGACTGTTAACTTTGCATCCAGAGAGCGCGGGGCTACACCGATTTTACGGCATGTGGTTGCTGGAGGATCTTGAATTGGACTCCGCCCGCAATCATTTGCGATTAGCCGCCCAATTTGGGAAAAACGATGAAGCTATCGCGGACGCTTTAAATGACATCGAGGAATTTGAATATACGATGCAGGAAGCGGATCAAAAGGGCAAACTGCCAACCATCCGCGTTTCAGCCGCCGAACAGCAACTTGGCAAAATGAAATTCAGTCGTCGCCGGCTAGCTGCCAGACTTTTCCGAAAATACGGAACGCTTGTGATCGAAAACGCGTTTTCAGAGTCTCTGGTCGACGAGATGCATCGCGAATATATGGATCGCTACTCGCGTTACTTTGTAGAGGAGCGGCACGCAGACGCACTGCGAGTTGGGAACAAGCGTTATATGGTTACGGTCGATGTCGATGGCGTTTTCAATACACCCGATGTATATGCCAATCCTCATGTCTTTCCTATCATCGAGCGAATTTTGGGTGAGAAGATGATTTTGGGTGGCTTTGTCTCGGTGTGCTCGCTGCCAGGCGCCGAACACATGCACATTCACAAAGATCACCCTGCCCTCTTTCCAGAATCCGACGATCCAGATTCAGTTCCTAGTTTTGCAATAACTGCGATCGTTCCCATGCTAGGGTTCAATCCCGTGACGGGCACGACGCGTGTCATGAAACGAAGTCATCGATTCGCATCGAAAATTGCGGACGACATGGAAACGCAAGATCCGGTCGCACCTCGCGGTTCCTGCTTGTTGATGGACTATCGACTGACCCACCAAGGTCGCGGGAATCGTTCTGATCAAGTGCGTCCTATTTTGACGATGATTTATCATCGAGCTTGGTTTCGCGATATCAAGAATTATGGAAAACAAGAACCGCTGATCCTGTCCGACGAGGCGTTCGAAAAAGTTCCACAGGAATACCGGCATCTATTTAGCTGGTCACGAACGCGAACAACTCCAAGCGATCAATCGAAATAGTTTTGGCTTCCAATTCTTGATCGCCTTCAACATAACTGTCCTTCATCTAACGAGACCGGCGCGAGCGTCGATGTCGAGTGGCGAAATCTTGCCAGCCTTGAGCGACTCCCACGCCAAGGCACCCATAACGGCGTTGTCTGTACAAAGATTGGTTGGGGCAATCATCAGTTCGTATTTCCGTTTATCACATTCGAGTTGCAGTTGAGACCGGAAAACATGATTGGCCGCCACTCCGCCGCCAACGCAAAGCCTTTTGATGCCGGTAGACTTAAGGGCGAGGATAGCTTTGGCTACCAAGCAATCCACGACAGCTTGTTGGAAGCTTGCCGCAATATCTGCACGATGTTCATCGGTTAGCAGCAAGCTAGAAAAGTCCTGTTTACCGGCACCGACCAAATGGTAGCGAACGGCCGTCTTGAGTCCAGAAAAACTGAAGCCGATCGTTTTCGAATCGTTGAGTAACGGTCGTGGGAATGCGATGGCTTTTTGATTCCCATGATCGGCAAGCTTGGCGAGTTGCGGGCCACCGGGGAACGGCAATCCGAGCATGACTGCGACTTTGTCAAAAGCTTCGCCTGCCGCGTCGTCGATTGTGCCGCCAAGCAACTCCCACTCGAGAGCATTGCTGCATCGATAGAGGTGCGTGTGACCTCCGCTGACGACGAAACCAATGCATGGGAAAATCGTTTCGGTTCGACCAACTTGGCACGCGTAAACGTGAGCATGAATATGGTTAATCGCGACGAGCGGTTTGTTCCATGCTATGCAGAGAGCTTTGGCAGCACACAATCCAACAAGCAGGGAGCCCGGTAGCCCCGGTTCTGTTGCTACGGCGATGGCAGCCAAGTCGGAACTTTGAATGCCTGAACGGTTCATGACGGTTCGTAGGATCGGAACAATGCGTTCGAGGTGTGCTCGCGCCGCAATTTCCGGAACGACACCGTCAAACTGTCCATGCAATTCTTCTTGACTCGCAATCGCCTCTGCCATCACGCGACCATCCCGTCGAATAACTGCCGCTGCAGTTTCGTCACAGGTGGTTTCTATGGCCAGCAGATATTCGGATGACATGCAATCGCACGGAAAATGATGTTCAAGAGGTTGTTTAATTACAAAGGCAATGCGAAACGAAGGCTCAAAGCTAATTGAATTTATGACGCATTGCGCTGGCGATCGTGCCGCAAGTCAGGAAATACGGTCGATGACCTACCTCGTTGTCTATGTCTCAACCAATGACTTCGACAAGTATCCTTGAATTAAAATCCCGGTTCGTCAATGCGA
>JANMNK010000498.1:0-2345 GCA_031373875.1 Pirellulaceae bacterium
AATGGGAAGTCTCCCGGTTTTTGCTTTGTTATTGCCATGCGAGCAGGCTTAGCTTTCATTAAACTTGGGAATTACTTGGCTTTTTGCAGGTTTTTTAGTGCCTTTCGCTCAAGAGGCTGGTGGAGACTCCCGATACTTTACTAAAAGAATCATCTTTGTTAGAATTGACATGCGAACTGTAATAAGTTTCAAGTGTAAGTCTGTTTGCAGGACAAGTGACTCATTCGAATACGGGAAAACAGGCAATGGGATTGCCCGCTCGCCATCAATCAACTCACAGCGAGGCGAATTCGTTGGACGAAAAGCTCAACAAGCCAATCTTGCGAGTCGTTCACAAAGACGATTCGGACTCATCGTCTCCGGATGCAGCCCAGTCCGACTTGGCCCCCGCTAACTTGTCAGCCGCTAGTGTTCCCCTCGAAGGCGCGTTAGCTGCCGATCCTCCGTTGCATCCTACCGAAGAGCTTCTTCAAGAATTGGCCCTTCACAGCCAGTTACTCGAGGATGCGACACCACAGGATATTCTTCGTTGGGCCGTTCAACGATTCGCGCCTCGATTTACGATGGCGACAGCATTCGGCCCCGAAGGCTTGGTGATCATTCATATGCTGGCCGAGATCGCTCCAGCCACTCCTATCGTCAACATGGACACGGGCTATCAGTTCCAGGAGACTTTGGAACTGCGAGAAAATGTTCTTAAACGATATGGTATCGCCGTCGAGTTGCTGCGGCCCGAAACGACCATCGAAGAATACGAACGAATCAATGGCGGACCGGTTTACAAGACTGATCCAAACCGCTGCTGCGCCGAACGCAAGATTGCACTTCTCCGGCGCGCCGCGCGTGGCCAGCATGCTTGGGCAAGCGCCATTCGTCGAGACCAGAGCGCGGATCGGGCCAAAGCGGCTATCGTTGGATGGGACAAAAAATTTCAGCTTGTCAAAATCAATCCACTTGCGAATTGGACCAAGAAAGACGTATGGGCCGCCATCGTCAAGGACGACATTCCGTATAACCCGCTTCACGATCAAGGTTATCCAAGCATCGGCTGCTGGCCATGCACGCGTTCGATCCTTACTGGCGAAGACGAACGCGCCGGTCGATGGAGCGGATTCGCAAAAACAGAATGCGGTTTACACACGCAAGATTAAGGCGAGCGTCGGGTCTCTGCGAAGCCATCCCAGCGCGGCGAGACAAGTTCTTCATCACGCAACAACATTTCTACACGGACTTTACCGAGTGCAACTGCCTGTAAAAGCTCACTATGCAACGATCGCCATGATTGAATTGGCAAATCGCAGCCCAGATGCGCCGCCGGTCTCATTGCGTGCCATTGCAGCCAAGCATCAGATTCCGCTTCCTTTCTTAACTCAAATTTTTCAACAATTACGTGCAGCGGGCTTAGCCAATAGCGTTCGTGGAGCAAGCGGCGGTTTCCTGCTGCAACGAACACCGGAATCCATCTCCATCGCAGAAATCGTCGATGCCGTTTGTCCGGGGCCTCCAAGCTCCACCGTGTCTGGCAAGACTGCAGAGCATGCCGCCGTGCAACAAATTTGGGATGGACTCGACGAACTGATCAAGAATCATTTGCGTGGCCTTTTGTTGAGCGAATTGGTGGAGCAAACGCAACCCGCCCAGGCGACCATGTTTTACATATAATGGCACGCAGCGTATTTACCAAGCGTTTCTTTTAGGGCTTATCCGTCATGCGTGTTTTTGTTTCCCGTCGCATTCCAGAAAACGGACTTAACAAACTGCGAGAGCACGCACAAGTCGACGTTTGGCCGGGAAACATGGCCCCAACTCGCCAAGAGTTGCTTGAGCGCGTGGCAGGCTGCGATGGATTGCTGACTTTGCTCAACGATACGATCGACGGCAAAGTGATGGATGCCGCTGGACCTCAGCTTAAAGTTGTCAGCAATTTTGCCGTGGGTTACAACAACATCGACTTAGCCGCCGCCGCACAGCGAAAAATTGCGGTCGGCAACACGCCGGATGTTTTGACGGATGCAACCGCCGATATTGCCCTGGGATTGATGTTGGCCGCAGCCAGACGCTTTCAAGAGTCCATCGATCAAGTTCTCAATCACCAATGGAAGACTTGGGAACCGCTGGGACTAATCGGCCAGGACCTATGCGGCAAGACGCTCGGGATTGTCGGAATGGGCCGAATTGGCCAAGCGGTCGCTCAGCGCTGCGTTGGCGGATGGCGAATGAAAGTCCTCTACACCTCGCGAAAACCCAAACCCGATTGCGACCCGCTCTGATCATTCCCTCTATTGTGCAAGAGAGCGCGCGAGAGCGTCCAAATCAAAATCCGGCCAGATGAAGGGGACGTCCAA
>JANMNK010000501.1:0-3848 GCA_031373875.1 Pirellulaceae bacterium
TAGTCTTCATCACGCAACTATTAGTTTTTCGCAAAGTAAAACGATGGGAAATATACAGCCCGTGATTTCAGCAACTGGCAGGATGTACCGTTGCCAGAACCTACTTAACAGGCATGCGAGTATAGCCCACGTATCTCCGCAAAAGTGAATCGATTATCGTAGAAACGCCATCGATACAAAGGCGAGAAGACGCCAAAAATACTATGCTTAGCGTTCGATCGTAACAAAAAACATGACTTGCACGAACTTGCCAAGATTGCGATTAACCGAAAGTTTGGTGGCTAGATCTGTTTGCCTTTCCATCGAGTGAATGCTTCCAACGCAAAATACTCCGGAAGTCCAAGTTGGTTGTAGTTGTCTGCGGTTCCCCGATTGCGGTCTTCGGCGCGTTGCCAAAATTCGCGAGGGTCGCTACCCGGAAAGAGCGCTTCGTCTTTTTGACTCTCGTGCATGAAAATCGCTTTACGTTTCAGCTCGATATCCGTCGGACTGAGTGGCACGGCGATTTCGATTTCGTGCAATGGATACTCTTGCCAAGCACCACGATACAGCAGTACATCCGGCGTCTTGTGATTTTCGGAAGCGAGAATTTCAAGAGCACGGAAGATCGCTTCGGCACAAACCCGATGCGTCCCGTGTGGGTCGGCCAAGTCACCTGCAACATAGACTTGGTCCGGTGCTACGCGGATCAACAAATCGCGAATGATCGCAATGTCCTCGTCGCCGACAGGTTTCTTGGCAATCGTTCCCGTTCGATAAAATGGCAGATCAAGAAAATGAAGGTCTTCTTCGCGACACCCGACCGTTATCGCTGCGGCACGGGCTTCGCTCCAACGAATAATCCCTTTGATCGCCAATATTGTATTGTGGTCCGGTTGCCCAGGTTTCTTGTTGCAAATCGCGTTGCAAACTTCGTTTTCGATATCTAATGACTTTTGATGGTCAATTCCGAATAACCGGTTGTATTCGGTTACTAAGTCCGCAACACGGCGTGCATCATGGTCAAAAACGGCAATGTTCCCGCTGGTCATATAGGCCACATGGGCACGATGGCCGTCGGCAACCAAACGAATCAAGGTGCCTCCCATGCTGATCACATCGTCATCGGGATGTGGGCTGAAACACAAGATCGTTTTCGGATCTTTCCCTGCTGGGTGATATTCAATCGTATCCATCATCCAGCGAAATACGCGATGCGCTAAAGTTTGTGCCGGACCATGGTGTCGGAGCAATTGGTGCAAATCGTATTCTCGAAAATCATCGTCGTCCAATTTAAGAAGTGCTTTATGAGTCTTTTGACACAACCACAGAACGGCTCGTTTGATCAGTGACTCATTCCACTCGACCGTCCCAATCAACCAAGGCGTCGAAAATCCTGTCATCTGTCCCGCAGCAGCTTCGTCGACCAAAACTCGCACGTCGCCATGCTCTTGTAGAAACGATGCTGGGACGCGATCGGAAATGGACCCTTCAAGCGCTTCTGAAATGATCTTTGCTTTGTGTTCCCCGAGCGCCAGCAACAGCGCGCGACGAGCACTGAGGATCGTTCCCAATCCAACCGTCAATGCCTGAGTCGGAACGTTGTCTTCGCCGAAAAAATCACTGGCGGCGCTTTGTCGTGTGATGGGGTCAAGTGTGCAGAGTCGCGTTCGGCTTTTACGAACAGAGAACGGTTCGTTAAAGCAGATGTGCCCGTTGCGGCCTATCCCAAGCAGAACTAGATCGAACCCTCCGGCATGTTGAATCGCTTCATCATAACGTCGGCATTGCATATCAGCGTCAGACGGATGAACCATGCCATCAAAGAAGTGGACGTTCTCCGGATAGATGTTGATCTCGTTTAAAAAGTGTTCCTTCAACCACCGACAGTGGCTTTGCGGACTATCGGTCGGCAAGCCATAAAACTCGTCCAATCCAAAAATAACCACGCTGGAGAAGTCGAGGCCTTCTTCGCGATGCAACCGAATCAACTCTCGATAAGTTCCTACCGGGGTCGAACCGGTCGGCAATCCCAACACCGTGCGCTGACCCAAGTCGGTTCGTTCGCGAATCAATCTTGCAACAATCTGCGCCGCGTGCCTAGCTAAATCCTTGCCTGTATCAAAAACGAAGGCAGGTATATGGGTTCCGTTGATCGGGCGAGCCTTTGGTGTCACATTATTCCTAGCTGGGCGGGCATTGATGATAGTCATGGTTGATCCGTCAGTTCCTTTCCAATTTAATTCCTAGTTGGCCAGCGCCGCTGTTCGAACGAATTGCAGCAATCTGCGATCCGTTCACTAAACTAAGCGGCAAGGCGCTAGACGCCGTTCCGCCCCCGCAAACAACAAAAGTCATCTACAGGAGAAATCAGCAGCTACCCCTCGGAAAAACCGGCGACCAGCGCGGTTCCGCTCATAAAACATGGCGTTGTGCAGCTAGACTCCGATGGCCTCATCCCATGAGGACATTTCCAGTATAAATTCTGGCAGAATATTAGCTACAACGAACTATCGTCGGATATTCGCAATTCCAAGGGAAGCCGACTTTTGACCAAGGATTTTAAGGAAAATGAGAATCAATCCCTCCCAGCAAAGCGAACTAAAGGATTTTGTAAAGGAACTTTGGGAAAAGCAAATTCACGTTGTGATTGCGGAAAGTTGCACGGCAGGGCTCGTATCTGCATTGCTCGGTCAAATTCCAGGAGTATCGAACGTGCTGTGCGGATCGATGGTTGTCTACCGCGCTTCGGCCAAACAAGATTGGTTGGAACTTGACCCAAAGATGTTGGCGGACCCAACTCGCGGGACGGTCTGTGCTGAAACAACTCGGCAGTTAGCTATTTCGGTTTTGCAAGCCACTCCTGAAGCCAACTGGTCGGTCGCCATCACCGGACATCTTGGTCCAGGTGCTCCTCAGGAACAAGATGGATGCGTGTTCCTTGCAACCGCAACGCGTCACGAATCGACAGCAATGATCGCGGACGAGACTGTCCAGAATCTTCTAAGCATCGAACCGACCGATTCCAACGATATCGATCGGCGTGCTCTACGCCAACAAGAAGCAGCTTGGATGGCAATCGATTTCTTGCGGCAGTCTATAAAAAGATTCAGCCCCCGTTAGATTGAGATCCAACGAGGGCTGAATGAAATTTCCGAATGTTCAAGCATGAAAGGCTTTATGCAAACCATCGGCTAATATCGGAATCAGCTTAGCTATCCTTCGCAGTCGTGTCTTCAAGATTGGTAGTACCTGATCCGCCAACCGGCATCTGTTTTTGCGGGTTGGATGGCGTCACATCTGTGGACTTGCTCACCGAAGTATCTTGCTTGTTTTCGCAACCAGAAAACAAAACAGGGAAACACAATGTTGCAAGGATGACAAATTTCCGCACGGTCCAGTACTCCAATTTTAATTATTGAGTTGGAGGCCGTTCAACAAAATCTGAGCGGCCCAGTATACGGACTAAGACCTGCTCCGTTGGTGAGTTATTCCATGACTCGCAAAAAAATTCGCAATTTGCTTAATCGCTGCGGACTTTGCGGCAAATCGTATTCGATAAAGTTCGCGTGTTCGAATCAAATTACCAGCCCGAATTCGTCAACCAATTCAAATAGCGGGCAATCGTCTAGGAGTGGTTCGACGTATTGTCCGTGTAATTGAATTCAAAATTTCACGCAAATCAAATTAACCCGCAAACGAGATTACCCCGCAAACCAGATCGCCCCTCAACCGAAATTACATGGTCCAGCCATCGGGCAAGGTAGAATCTTTGGGAACAACGGGGATTCCCTCGCGAATTTCACACGGCTCATAAGCGTCGCTGTCCTCAACGCCCGTTCGATTGATCACTTGAACATGACGTCCAA
>JANMNK010000502.1:0-3090 GCA_031373875.1 Pirellulaceae bacterium
GTCGTCGTGCTTGACAACCACGGTTACGGAACCGAGCGTTTCTTGCATGAGGGCGAATGGGCTTACAACGAAATCCATCCGTGGAATTACTCACAATTGCCGCTGGTCTATGGCGGGGGCAAGGGGTACTTGGTAACTACGGAAGGTGAGTTTGATCGGGCGTTCACCGAAGCGTGGTCCGACACAAATCAATTGCATTTGATACATGCCAAGTTGGCCGAGGGCGACGCTAGTCGTACGTTGTTGAGGCTCGCCGAGAAGCTTGGGCAGCGTATTCAACATGGACAAGTTGATTGAAGTTTTTGGTGGCGTGAAGAATCCAGTTGTTAGAAGGACGCGTGTAGCCTGATTGTAGGTCGCTCGTCGGCCTTCCCTGTCCTGCTAATATTTGCGACATGAAAAACCTGAATTGCCATCAAGGCTTGTTTCAGGCGGGTACGAATCTACTAAGATAGTGTTTGGCTCTAGTTAGATCGTGATCGGCAAAATTGGATACCGACGAACCTGCGTAATTGCACTCAAGAGGATTGGAGACGTCGAATGATTCGGGCTGGATTAATTGGTGTCGGCTTTATGGGCTGGATTCACTACTTGGCATATCAGCGGTCAAGTTTGGCAAATCTCGTTGCGTTTTCATCGCGCGATGCCAAGAAACGTTCTGGCGACTGGCGTGGAATTCACGGGAACTTTGGGCCGCCTGGCCATCAGATTGACGTTTCGGGGATTCGTACATATGAAGACGCGGATGCGCTGCTGAATGATTCCGAGATCGATGTGATCGACATTTGTCTCCCTCCCCATCTGCACGCCGACATTGCGGTCAAAGCACTGAATTGCGGCAAGCACGTTTTTTGCGAAAAGCCGTTAGCGCTGACAACCGCTGAATGCGATCGAATATTGGCCGCTGCGAAAGCGAATGATCGCCAAGTAATGGTGGCGCAAGTCCTGCCATACATCGGTCCCTATCAGTTCGCTCTGCAAGCTGCCCAATCCGGCATCTACGGAAAAGCACGAGGCGGTTATTTCAAGCGAATCATCTCCAATCCTGATTGGATTCCTGATTTTTACGAAGCTGATCGAGTCGGTGGTCCGATGGTCGATTTGCATGTCCACGATGCGCATTTTATTTCGTTGCTTTTCGGCAATCCCAAATCCATTCAAGCAAGCGGTGCGACGCGCGGCCAAGTGGCCAAATTCGCTCAGGCACTTTATCGATTTGATGACCCAACGATTGGCGTGAGTGCCAGTTGTGGAGTCATCGACCAAGCGGGTCGACCCTTTACGCACGGATTCGAAATCTATTTCGAAAAAGCAACACTGCAATTTGAGTTTGCTGCGATCACCGACATTGCCGAATCGATGCCTCTCAAAGTTCTTCATTCCGATGGTCGGGTCGAGCGCCCCGAATTACCGCCTGGAGATGACGTTACTGCATTTGAAAATGAAATTGCGGACATGGCAGAAACGATTCAGTCGGGCAAGGTAAAGCCACAGTTGTGCGGCGCGACCGCTCGCAATGCAATCCTCATTTGCCACTGCGTGCAGCAAAGCGTGTTGAGCGGTAAAGAAGTTGCCGTTTAAAGGCGCTCGGGACTGGCGACTTTCAGGTCAAAGTGGATTCGTCTCATTTGTCACTGATCAATTGACTCATTTGCTTGATGACCGAAGGCAAATAGATAACGCCTGAATAATGGTTGGCAAGCATCTTGATATGGTGCGATTCGCTCAAATGGGCCGCATCGGCAAGTTTGTTCGCGTTTTTTAACGGAACGACATCGTCGTACTGACCCGAGAAAATCCAAGTCGATTCGGGATCGAGTCGATGCGCCAAACGAAGTGGCTCGACCGCCGACAACAGTTCCTTAATTTGAACATCACTAACACCGTTGCGTTTCAGTTCCTCGCGGAATTTCGCGGCATCTTTTTTGCCGGATGTGACGACATCGTAAAGATCCCCGCCGGCCAGGAAGATAAAGACGCGATCATAAGCACGATCCAGGCCCGCAGTAGTTGCGGTGACGAAGCCACCAAGGCTTGTTCCTTGAATGCAAATTTTTGAGCAGTCGACGAGCGGGATGGAGGCAACGGCATCGCGAGCGCGCCGCGAGTCCGCGATGCCTTGTTTCATAGCCAAGAAAATTTGGTCACCGCTTGGACGTTTGTTTTCGGGGCGGCGTTCGCCGTAAAAGGGCAACTGGATCATAAAGGCATGCACGCCCTGCCCTGCCAATCCTTTAGCGATGATACGTCCAACCGTCATACCGCTTCCAGATTCGTGGACGACCACAACGGCTGGCGCGACGATAGGCGAACCGGTTGTATTCTTTGCTTGGTACCATTCCAAAGTAACTTGGTCGTTGGCCGCGATTCCACAGGGACGTGAAGACGGAAAACAAACTTGCCAATCCCCGCAATCCTTTCGCGCCTCGCGAATCACGACATCGAATTCGGTGGGTTGCCAGGACAGGTCGTTCAAGCACTTTTGCGCGTCTTCGGAAGCATCGGCAATAACGTTGAGAGTGTCCGTGGCCTGGAATTTTGAATCCAGTGAAATCGTATCTTTTGCAGGAGCTTTGGCGGCTGGCATCGATGCGACGAGTTCTCGAAGATCGAGGCGAACGTAAGGTCTTTCGGCGGCTGGCTGTTCGTGATCTGCGTTTGCGATGAACAGCACGCCATCTTCGGGGACAAACAGGACATTATGCAAATTGGATTCCATAGCAACTGGCCGACACATCAAGCTTTGGCCGATACTCTCGTCGATCTGGCCGTAATTTTGCTTTACCCGTCGACGGAGTTCTTCGAGACGCGAGCCGGCGGATAGAACAACGGCATCAGGGATGCCTTCGCCCAGCAATTCATGAGTTTCACCCGGCGCGACAAACTGCAGCTTGTCAGGAGTTGCTGCGACGCCTACTGCGGTGCGGTCTTCGCCGTCTGCAAAGACGTAGTAGTATTCGCACGTTCTGGGGTTGTCCTGCCACAGGCGTTTAACTTCGGCTAACGACCAACATTCCTCGAGGCCTCGTCGCATGAGAGTTGCCATCGGAACGCCGTTCCACTGCCCTTCTCCACGCCCGCCCATTTCAC
>JANMNK010000520.1:0-4959 GCA_031373875.1 Pirellulaceae bacterium
AACGAGTATGGTAGCAACACTCCTCAAACCGATGCTGACTACTGGCGCGGTATTTATACCGTTCGTTCGAAGAACGATTTCCGTGATGTCACCGACGGTGCCCAAAACACCCTCGCCTTCGGCGAAGTTGTTGGAACTTTCACCAACGAAGTCACAAACGCTGGCCGTCGTATGGCCTTCCACTGGCTTTGCGGACCAATGCCAACCTATCGTATGAAAAGCAACCGAACAGCGGCTCAAACCAGTTATCTTTATGATGTTGGACGTAAGAATCATCGCCGATTCACCTCCATGCATACTGGTAACATCATGAACTTCTGCTATGCTGACAATTCGGTTCGCCCGTTGAACCCATCACTTCAAGAACAAATGTGGTATTCTTTGAGTGGTATGGCTGACGGCGAAGTTGCAACCCCAGACGTTAACTAGTTTTACATTTGAGCAGTTTGCTGCGAAGGAAGATTGTCATGAAGAAGTTTTGTTGCGTAGCTTTGATTCTTTGCCCGTTGTTCGCTGCAGGTTGCAGTTCAGAACAAGACAAGTCTGTAGTCAAAACAACGGATACCGCTGTTTCCCAGCCAACCAAGCAAAGCGAAACTGGTGGTGCTGCTGGCAGTGAAGCAAAGGTTGAAGATCGTACCAAGCCAGAAAGCTGAGCCAATCTGATTTGCAGTCGTTGATACGAGACCCCCGTTAACGTTATGTTAACGGGGGTTTTTTTGTTTCCAAGATGTTTGCTTTTGCCCATATGGCATGGCCGGAGCAAACTTCTACGGATTGAATAAAGAGGACAGGTTATGGCAGAGATTCTCGCAACGACATTTGTTCTAGCGGTGGAAAATCTCGCTGCATCAAAAAAGTTCTACATAGAAAAACTTGGCTTTGTCGAAGACTTGAGCGTGCACGGTTGGTCGTTCCTGAGTCGCGGTGCATGCAAAATGCGCATTGGCGATTGTCCAGGCATCCAGCCAATGTCCGCTGCTCAAGACCACTCTTGGTTTGCTTACCTGCACGTTCAAAACGCTAATCAGCTCTACGACGACATCGTCAAGAGCGGTGTTGAAATTTGGCATAAGCTTGTCGACACACCATGGGGATTTCGTGAATTCTCCATCGTTTCCCCCGATGGACACAGAATCGTTTTTGGTGAACGCCTAGACGTTTAGCGCGAACGATCGAGTTAAATAAATGAGCGGCGTGGCGATAGCCACCGGTCCCCCGCACCAAAAACCACCTGCTAGCTCCGTACCGCTCACATCAATGGCGATGTCCGGTTAGATTCCAATCCCGACTTGATCTCCTGTGGATCGAACCACAATGTGGTCCCTTGCATAAAAAACTGAAAATTGAACTGAGCAGCAAGAATCGCTCGTTTGGAAATTGTTTCTCAAATGAATAGTCATTCAAGCTAGGCGGAAGTTCACGCGATGGTGGAGTATCTACTGTGGCTGAGGGTAACGGAATAAATTCCGTTCTACGTTGATTGAATTTATGCTTATAAGAGGCCACGGAGCGGTGTGTGGCGGTTACGGAATGAATTCCGTTCTACGTGGATGGTGACGTTTTTTATTTTTGCATGTTGGCAGATTGACACTTTTTGAATGAGTAAATTCAATGACCGATAAACGATCGTCTGACAGGCATTTGGCGATCAAAGTCGTGATGATGCCAAGAGATACTAATCCGCACGGAACAATTTTCGGCGGAGTATTGCTTAGTTATCTCGATCAAGCCGGAGCCGTTGGGGCTTACCAAGCTATTCGGCAATCTGGTTTCAACAAAAAGTCGCTTGTAACTGTCGGCATGAAAAGCGTCGAATTCCATCGTCCAGTTTTCGTGGGAGACGTTGTCAGTTTTTGGACCAAGCTAATTCGGTTTGGAACAACGTCTGTAACCATTCACGTGGAGATAGAAGCGGAGCGTGATGGTCAACCAGAGAAGCTGACCGAAGCCGAAGTTAGCTATGTTGCGTTTACTATGCAAGGCGACAAACGTGTCCCCGTTCCGATCAGCGATCGCTAGTCCAAGCAGACGAGATCGAACTCGAACTGAAGTCATTTTGATCTCGAAGGCCGGAAAGCAATTACCTAATTGGTCTAGCAACCGTCCGATTGGTTATTTGGCAGATGCCGTCCAAGATCGCGGAGCCTGCCTGAGCGATTGAATGACCAATATCGCGATAGCTGTGGCAATTCCAAGGACGCTTATCCATTGGGCGATCGTAAGCTGACTTCCTGCGAATCCGATTTCGTCGTTGCGAATGATCTCTTCAAAGATGCGAGAGATGCCAACTAAAATGAGTCCAATCGAGAAGACATAACCGTCGCGTTTAAAAACAGGCCACAGGAAATACAAGACCATGCAAATCAAGAATGCACTGGTCGTCGAGTAAAGCTGGATTGGATGGATGCGGCGGCTGGATTGGGGCAGCGAATTCACATCTGCAAAAATTGGTCGACCGTTGACGAGCATTTCAAGCTCGACGGTCGGCGATCCGGCTGGGTCTCGATTCTGTGGTGGCAAAATCAGCATGGGTCGCATCGTTTCGATAACTTGTCCCGCTTTTATTCCCTTGGTCTCCGCCCAACTGTTGACCCGAACTTGCTTGACGGTGCGCGAACCCGTTCGATCGGGATCGGACAACGACAATCCGAGGAGGTCACCCGACTCTAATTGCGACATGTAAGCAGGAGATCCAGCGGGGAAAGAAACGCTGGGTAGTGCTTGGTCGCAAATCCCTCCGAAACAACATCCATGTAGAAAACAGCCGATGCGACCCAAAGCTTGCCCAATCATGTAACCGGGGGCAATCAAATCCATAATGGCCAAAGTCGGTTGGCGATTCCACTTGCACCACAAGGTCATCCCCAGAAGTCCACCGATGATGCCGCCATAAACAACCAACCCGCCTTCGGTGAATTTTAGAACCGAAGGCAATTTTTCCGCGACACTACGGCCCGGAAATTCTTCCCATTTTTGTATTACAAAAAACAGCCTGGCACCAACAATGCCGGGGACGAACGACCAAAAGGCAAGCGACAAAAGTGTGTCGACCGAAATTCCAACTCGATTCGCTCTCGGCAGGATAATGCCTAAACCAGCAAGAGCACCAAGTAACAGCATCACACCGTAACCGCGAACCGGAAGTCCCAGAATACGTTCCGTAGCTCCTTCGCCAATTCTGCTTTCCAAGATTGGAACCAAGAACACGATTGCTGCCGCCGACAAGCCTAGGAAGGGCAAGGACTCCATCAACATGCGCCACGAGCCTGACGCTTTCTTTTCGTAGTAACCCCAAACAAAGACTACCAAAACGAAAATTATGATTGCCCAACCCCAACCAAATATGGGCAGTGGTCCTAAGCTATGCGGTATGTAAAAAAGCGTAGATCGCAAATTACGGGACCTCGATAAAAGCGTTGTCGATCAACCGTGTCGTACCCATTCGAACGGCAATGATGATTGCCGATGGTTGATGAAGTGTTTGTACTGGTTCGAGCAAAACAGAATCCACGATGCGAGCGTAATCGATATTGCTAACGCCGGAATCGTTCAAGCATGTTTGCATGGCTTGCTCCAGTGTTTGAATGTTTTGCTCGCCTTGGTTTACAAGCTCCTGAGTCAATTGTATTGCACGCCACAACGCGAGTGCTTTGTGACGCTCGTCGCTTGAAAGGTACCGATTGCGACTGCTCATGGCCAGCCCATCTGCTTCGCGAACGGTTGGACAAATTTCGATGCGAATGGGCACGTTCAGGTCTTCGACCATGCGCTGAATGACGCGACACTGCTGCAAGTCTTTTTGGCCAAAGTAGGCGATTGTGGCTGGGATCATATTGAAAAGCTTGAGGACGATCGTCGTTACGCCTTGGAAATGTATCGGCCGTATTTCGCCTTCCCATCTTTTTGCTATCGCGGGTGGTGAAACGTAAGTCGAAAAGCCTTCTGGGTAAACGCTCTCGGCCGGAGGGACAAAGACGATGTCGGCCCCAACGTCGGCCAGCATTTCCAGGTCCGACTCGACTGTTCGGGGGTATTTGGAAAAATCTTCCTTTGGGCCAAATTGAGTTGGGTTAACAAAGATCGTGGCCACCGTCAAATCGCATTGCCTGCGTGCGACCTCGACTAACGAAAGATGACCTTGATGCAACGCCCCCATCGACGGGATCAGTCCAATAGTCCGGCCTTCGTTTCGGGCGAATGCGACGTGTGCGTAGATTTCGTGAGGATGGTGAATGATTCGCATGGTTCAAAGATAATTTTAAGTGGCGATCAAAAATTTCGCGACGAGTGCACACATTCGTTTTAAATAAGTGTCTCGCCGGTAGGTTCGACAAAACATTTCATGGCGTCCAAGGAAGCTTGAATTTCATGAACGGCCCAGTCGAGATTGCACGGCGAGATCAAATATCGAGGCCCACAAAAATCGATCGAGCGGATACTATCGGATGTCAAATTTAACGTGTCATTCCAGGCCAAAGTCGAACGAATTGCCGGCGCGATTGTTTCCGGGACGTCTGCAAGCGACACGAGAATCCCTGCGAACGGTATGCCCAAGTCAACACTTGTTTCCCTCGCTTTCTTAACGATGTAATTCATAGAATCCAATTCGGAATCCGTTTCACTCGCAGGCATGAGGGCAATCCAAACTTGATTTGAGTACTTGATGACATGATCTTGGTCCTTCGATGGATCAATAGCGGGATCCAAACTTCGGCTCAAATTGCGTAACCAGTCGTCCGAGTTCGATGTAAGTACGACCAAAGAGCGATCTTGCTCGAGAACGCTTGCCAGTTCGCCGATCGTCATTTGTGAAACCGGATCACGCCACTGAGGCACGATCTCTGCTGCAGGTTTGATTACGAAAGATCGGAACGCCATTCGAGGATGGGGGACTCTAAGCTCTGGCGTCCAAACCTGCTGATTGGAATAGAGCAAAATATCCAAATCGATCGGGCG
>JANMNK010000535.1:0-1514 GCA_031373875.1 Pirellulaceae bacterium
TGCTTTACAAACAGGTCGGGGACGCCGATTTCAAAACTCTCAAATCCGGGCAGACCGATAACTTTATTACGATCGACGGACAATCGTTGGCGGACGGACGTTATATCTTTAAGGTCATAGCGCACGACACGGTCTCAAATCCATCGATGAAGACAATATCGCTCGACTTACCATATACCAAAAAACGCATTGGAACTTTGTTAGTCAAAAACCGATCAGAACGGGGAGATTTAGTATGGCGATCAAGAATCTACAGGACCTTTTTTACGACGAGCTTCGCGATATTTACCACGCTGAAATGCAATTGCTCAAAGCGCTGCCCAAAATGGCAAAGGCTGCGAGCAGCGAAAAACTTCGTCAGGCTTTCGAGTCGCACTTGGAAGAAACCCAACGCCAAGTGGAACGAATCGAAACCGCTTTCCAAGACACCGGAAAAGCTCCCCGAGCTAAAAAGTGCGAAGCGATGGAAGGGCTTTTGAAGGAAGCTTCCTCTTGCATGGAAGAAGACATGGAACCGCATGTCATGGATGCTGTCTTGATCGCTTGCGCCCAAAAGGTTGAGCATTATGAGATCGCAACCTATGGCACCCTGTGCACTTGGGCAAGATTGTTGGAATACGACAACGCGTTGGCCCAACTCAAGGAAACCATCAATGAGGAAGAAAACGCAGATAAGAAATTGACACAACTTAGCCAAAAGATCAACGTTTCAGCGAACGTTTAAGAGAGTCACCTTCGTTCGTGATGGATGTGCAAAGTTTCGGTGGGATGCTGTGCACATTCGAAACAGATGATTGCTTGGTCTAAGAGAAACCTCTCGCATTAATTTGCGGGAGGTTTTTTTATGCGCCTATTGGATATGCGCCTATTGGACTAGTGCAACGCCACTGCTGAAAGTTGGGATCGTAGGACGGGTCTCCAGGCCCGTCTGGATGCACAAAAGACGGGCATGGAGACCCGTCCTACAGTTTTCGAACCCAAAAATTTAGTAATAACAAAGCACTAGGTCATTTAAGAATAACGCTACGCGCGACATTTCTCGCTGATCGTCTTTGTTGCGATTCATGAATTGCGAGGATCGACGACTCTCTCTTACTCGTATACAAGTGCGGGTGGACGGGGGCTTCTGCTGGAAAATGCAGCGAGTACGAGTACGAGTACCGTTGCACTGAGTACGAGTACGATTTTGATGCTATCGGTGGGGGCGAGCAGCTAGAGGTGTCTTCATCCGATGCCAAAAATCTGCCGTCGAAAGCCGAAGGTTGTACCTCGATTGAACGAGACCAATTGGCTATTTCTCGGAAAAAAAAGTAGAATCCCGCTGGAGATTGTACTGCTCAAATGATCAAGCGGGCTCGACGGTTGAATGTTTTCGCCGACTTCAAATTCCGTTTGATCGCGGAACGAGAGTTCGATGGAAGCAGATGAGCGGATCGATTTCTTTACAATAGCCTTCCATAATAGCTTTCCATAAAAAAAATCGGACTCGATGGCGAATTATGTTGCCGTACGAG
>JANMNK010000550.1:0-3113 GCA_031373875.1 Pirellulaceae bacterium
TTCGTTAGCCATGCGATTTCAAACAAAATGGATGCACGTTGCATTCTCTGGCTTTATGATCGTTGTGCTTTCCAGCACCGGCTGCAAAAGTGGCTGGAAGATGCCCGGCAAAGACATGTTCAGTTGGGGCCGCAAGCCATCAGAAACAACACTTGCTGGAGCGGGTCCTTCGACTACTTATCCAAAGAGCCCTGCCCTAACGAGTACACCGACACAAATTCCAAACAGCTCAAGCACCAAGCCAAATGCGCCGTTAGGTATGAATTCTTATGCCTCTACAAGCGCTAACGGAATGGGCTCCGCTGCGGCGGCAAACGGCTATCAAACAGGACCTTACGGAACGTCCGCTTCAGCAATGACACAGACGCCTTCGATGGCTTCTGCACAACCTGGCTCTGCCAATTCTTATGGAGGTGCCAACACGTATGGCGCACCAAACCCATACGGTGCATCCAATCCTTATGGAACAGCTAGTACGGCAACGCCAGCCGCGAATCAAGGCTACGCCTACAATGGTGCTGCAGGCAACTATTCACTTCCAAGCCGACCAACAGGACTTGCTGGAGCAGCGACCAACACTGCAGGCACGACGGGAGCATACGGCGCTGGAACAGCGGGACCGTATGGCGCAGGAACGGCAGGTAATTTCGGGTCGCCTGCGGCGCAGCCCGGTGCATCGACTGCTATGAACACAAACGCTGCCCCTGGTTACGGAATGCCAACATTCGGGCCAACCGGCAACGGGCCCCAAGTTTACGGTCAACCCTCCACGGGACTGACATCGAGCGTCTCGGCTGCAGGGCAACCTGCTCCATACACGCCAACGAGCCCTGCTGGTAACGCAGGTTCCTATGCTGGTGCGAATCCTTACTCGGGATCATCGTATCAAGCAACCAATCCATATGCAGTTCAACCAAGTGCCTCGACGGGCAATCCCTATGTTGCGACTGGTACTTCTGTAGCCGGTTCTGCAGGAAATCCCTATGCAATTAACACTGCATCGGCACCAGCAGCGACAGCCAATCCCTATGCGACTGGCGGGACCACTCCGGCATCTTATTCGCCCGGAAGTACCCAAAGGCCTACCGTCTACAGCAACAATTTCGCCCAACCAGGTGCAAGTGGAGCAACTTCAGCGGGCGGCTATTCGGCACCTGCGATGGCCACGCCAAGCTACATGGCTCCTCCATCTAACTTGACTCGCTAATAGCATTCTACGATCAGGCTTTAAACAACGACCCGGTGGGAAATTTCCCATCGGGTTTTTTGTTGGCCTTACAGATTTATTGTTGGCTCGCAAATTGATGATAGCAGGATAACACGGCAAGATTTTGTACCGCCGATTGTATCGAACGCTCGTAACTGCAATCGCGTTGTTGGGCGCGATTACCAGACGATCGATGCCGCTTGGAAGATTGGTCCTTCGACACAAGTTCGCTTGTAGTCCCAATCGTCTTGCTGACCCACTTTGGCCACACATGTGAAACAGATTCCAATTCCGCAGGCCATTGGAGTTTCGAGCGACACTTCGGCTGCGATCTTCCTCTCGGCTGCGATGGCGGAAACGGCCTCCATCATGACTTCGGGACCGCAGCATGCAATTCGAATCGATTGACCGGGGTCTGCTTGATCAAGCATTTGTTTTAAGAGATCTGTTACACGCCCGGGCGGTCCAATCGAACCATCGTCGGTTATTAACCGGACGTCGATCCCCGCTTTCTCAAACTGCTCAACACCTGCAACGTAGTCTTTGGAACGTACGCCGTAGCATAACGTCACCCGCTGGGCGTAACCCGAATGACGCGAGTCCGAGCCGAATCGAGACTTACCAATCGCTTCCTTGGCCAGGACAAGCATGGGAGTTTGCCCGATCCCTCCGGCAACGAGCACAAGATGATCGACCGAAGCATCTGAAAACGCGTTTCCCAGCGGACCAACGATATCGACTTCCTGGCCAGGTAAGAGACGAGCAAGCATCGTCGTCATTTTGCCTTTGACCAGATACACCAGATCGATCGCTTTCGGACTGCCAGATTCGTCGTGCACTCGGTCATAAACGGCCAAAGCGCGCCCAATCAAGGGATCCTGGCAATCGGACACGCGAATCATGACAAACTGACCTGGCAGCATAGAAGCGGCCACATGAGCAGCTTCTATTCGAATTCGCATTGTACATTTCGCGATGCACGTATTTTCCAAGACACGCGCGCGAATTTGACGAACATTTTTGCGACATTCTAATGCGTCCACCGCCGAACCCCCGCCGTATGTTGTGTAAGTTGCGAAGGCTCATTATAGCGTGGCTTGAAATTCTGAGCCCCGCCACTCCAAGTTCGTCACATGCCCTCCTCTGCGAATTCGCCCAAGGAAAACATCGAGATAATCTTGGGATCTTCGGGCTATTTACCTTTGGGCCGTCGTCGGCTGAAGGTCTTTCCGGGCTTGCCCGACGTTGGACCTTTCCGGGTGGGCTTTCCCGTTGATCCGGCGCTCCTGCTGGACTTGCCTGCGGATGCCGATTTTTTAGAAGGACTAGGCGCAGTTCCCTGGCTTCTCTTGCCTAGTCGACCCTTCTTAGTACCCTTGGACTTCGTACCTGAATCACTGCCCGATGAAAAAGTCTTTGAAGCAAACCTATTCTTCTTCGGTGGCCGTTGGCTGCGTTCCTCTAGTGATCTTTCCACTCGAGGTCCTTCGCGACGACTTGGCGATTGTTTGCTGGCAGGGCGTTTGCTTGGTCGGCGGGCCGAGACAGGTATATCAAATGGCGAAGATGAACTGTCGGTACCGATTGGTGCGATATCATCATCATCGGACTCGTAATCAATCACTCCACCCTCGGGATCAAAACCACCCAACGACTCATCGTCTTCCCAGTGAGGTGCAACTTCTACAAGTGCGGCTTTGTCGAACGTCGTGGATTCAGAATCATCAAAATGATCTTCAAAATGTTCGTCGACGCTCTTTTCGATATCGCGAACTCGCTTAGGCTTAGGTTTCGTTTTCTGCGATTTTTCCGGAGTCTCTTTTTCTTCGGACTTGCGATTGTTCTTCGCTCGCCGCGCGATCTCTGCCGCTTGGTACAAGGCCTGAACTTCGGTTGATGTCAATGG
>JANMNK010000574.1:0-2086 GCA_031373875.1 Pirellulaceae bacterium
GGATAACTACGAGCTAGCGTTTCGCATGCAGATGCAAGTTCCCGACGTACTCGACTTGTCCAAGGAAGATGCTAAGACCAAAGAACTCTACGGCATAGGAAACGAAGCGACCGATTCGTTTGGCCGCAAATGTTTGCTTGCCAGAAAACTTGTCGAGAAGGGCGTGCGCTTTGTGCAACTTTACAACGGCTCATGGGATAGTCATGACTATATCGAGCGAGCGCATGGCAATCTGGTTCGTGGCGTAGATCAACCCATCGCGGCTTTGATTACCGATTTGAAACAGCGAGGTTTGCTCGAAAGCACGCTCATTGTCTGGTGTGGCGAATTTGGACGAACGCCCGACAACGGCGTGCGCGGTGGAACGGCTTACGGTCGCGACCACAATCCGAACGCGATGACAATCTGGCTTGCCGGTGGCGGTTGCAACGCTGGGCACACGATTGGAGCGACAGACGAACTGGGCATGGAAGCCGTCGATGGCCGAGCTCATGTTCGTGACTTCCACGTTACGCTGCTGCGACTTCTCGGTCTCGATGATAATCGGCTTACCTACTACCACGCCGGCCGATTCAAACAACTGAGTCAGTTTGGTGGCACCGTGATTAAGGATCTAATAGCTTGACGCGACATCTGCTGCTCAACTGGCGGTTACAATTTCAAGGACAATGAAAGGAATTCACATGGTCGTTTACACGTTGCGAATCGCTCTCGCTATTGTTGTTTTTTCGCCATGGTTCGTTTACGACCAAGCGGCGGCGCAGGGGCAACGCGAACCTGCAAAGGCGGAGGCAGACGGGAATTGGTCGCGTTTTCGTGGACCAACAGGGCAGGGCATTTCGGTTCAAAAAGACCTCCCCTTGAAATGGAGTTCCTCGGAGAACATCGTTTGGAAGACTCCGACGGCAATCACATGTACGTTAACAGTGCGTATGAGCTGGAAAATTGATGGGCAGCGGAATCTAAAATGGAAACAAACTTTCAGCATGCTGTGATCGAAATTTTAAGCACCCTTTGACGCGTGGTTGCATCGGACAAAGTCACTCCTTGGAATGTGAGTAGTTCATGATGGAAGTTATCAATGCTGGTTTCACGAAAGCCTTGCGGAATTACGCCAGTCGCGTACACCAATGGGCCGCCCCGCTTAACGAACAACAATTTTGGTCGAGACCGTTCTCGTATGGAAATAGTTTTGGGCATCTCGTTCTGCATTTGACGGGGAACTTGAATTTCTATCTTGGCGAGCAACTTCTCCATACTGGCTACATTCGAAACCGCGATTTGGAATTCACCGATCCAAATCCACCCACGAAAGCCGAAGCACTCGCTAGCTTTGACGCTGCTATTGAAATTGCGATAAGGGCCGTTGAATCGCAAACTTCGGAGCAGTGGAGTCAAGCTTATCAAGCTTCTGGCATGCCGGATGGTATGAACCGTTTCGATGCCGTAATGCAATGCACGGCGCACATCCACCACCATGTTGGACAAATGATCTACATCAAGAAACATTGGATTCCGTAAACCGCCAACTTGAGACACCTGCTGCGGGCCAGTAGAATTGCGGGTACTTCCCCCCCACCTATCCGATTGCCGCGTCGCAGAGGAACCTCATCATGCCCACTTTCTGTCAGCGTATTGCCTTTGCATTTTTCTGGGCATTGCCCTCCGTTGCAATCGCGCAATTGGCCGGGACCGCGAGTCAGAGTGATCTGGTGATTGTCGAAAGAGGACAATCCGCCATCCCGATTGCGGTGGCTCAGAATGCGGGCGAATGGGAAAAGAGAGCGGCGGAAGATCTTGCCAAGTATATCCAACTCATGAGTGGCAGCTTGCCGCAAATTGTCAACACGCTCCCCGGCGAAGGTGAGCCAGCGTTGGTCGTTGGGCAGATGGCCATTCAAGCCAAACCCGATTTGGCGACTGCTCTTGTTCAGGCAGCGAAGAAAAATCCGGTGTTGCGGGCGGATGCAATCGTCGTCCGGCGACAGGGCAACCGAGTCTTTTTGGTTGGCTCCAACGACGATTCACATTATTACGCCGTCTCGCATCTGTTGCACTTGTGGGGCTGCCGATGGTATGTGCCGTC
>JANMNK010000577.1:0-2637 GCA_031373875.1 Pirellulaceae bacterium
GCGTTCTTCAGCGACTGAAGTTGTCGGACTAGGTCCGCAGGTAGGTCAGTAGAAGGTAAGGTTTTTGAGCTCATGGCTTGCAGCATTTTCAAGCCGTAGGACGCTCGCGAACTTAATGTGCTAATCGCCAATCGTCGTTCGTTGGTATCCAGCTTGGAATAATTGGCGATGATCCCATCAACCGATTCTGGGGTTTCGATTTCGGCGAAAGCGCGCAGGGCAACAGACCGCAGTACAGGATCGCTCATCCATGCGGTCAACGATTTTGCTAGGCCTTGTTCTTTGACATTTAGCAGAGCCATCGCCGCATCGCGACGAAGCTCTGGGGCGAGCTTTGCATTAGCGGCGATCGTATACAAACTGTTCTTTGCGTTCGCATCACCGAAGACCGCGCCCAACGCGGCTGATTGATATTGGATTGTGGTATCGGGACTAGCAGATAATTTCGAGAACGCAGCATCCCAGCCTTCTGGTTTTGTCGATTGACGCTGACCTTTGAGCGAGTTGCGAATTGCGTCGAGAAATGCTTGCTGCAATTGAGGATTGGTCGCAGCCGATAGACCTTTGACTAGCGACGGCATTGCCGAGGGCGAATCGAAGCTTGCGATGCGTCGCATCATGAAGTCGCGAACCCTGGGCTGCGACTCGGAACAGGACAATGCAAGTTGCAGGGCGCGTGGCAAGTCCTCTTCGACGAGCGGTTCGGCGGCGTACCAGTACATCAAAGGCAAATTGCCGTCGTTGACATCTTCCTTGTGACTGACGAGCCCGTCTAAGACCGACCATCGAGCTGAACTGGGCAAACGCTGTAAGCCCGACGCCAGGTACATGCGGACAATGGGTGAGTTGTCTTTCTTAGCAAGTTCCGTCATTCGCGCGACCAATGCCGACGGATCTTTTGGCGGTTGTTCTAAAGCGCATTGAATCGCCCAGCCACGCACGTAGGGACTTGCATCGCTTGTCAATCGATTGATCAAATCCGCATCTAGATGACCCGTCGCTTGCAAAACCCACATGGCCCGCAGTCGGCGCGTCTCGTCCGCGTGAGTCGTTGCGGTCTCTACCAAGAATTTATGGGCAGCCGAAGACATGCGTTGGCGTTGCGCTCGCTCCTGCAGCACTTTACGAGAATGACGAACGTACCAATCGTTGGGATTCAAAACATTTTTAGCTAACGCCAAATCGTCAAGTGCCGTCAGATCGACTTGTACTGGCTTTGTGTCGCCGTAGCTGACTTTGTAGATCCGCCCGTTCGAACGGTCGTGTTTGGACGGGTCATTCAAATGGCAAGCTTGCATGTCGTACCAGTCGATCATCCAAACTTGTCCGTCGGGTCCATATCGGAAATTCAAGATTTGCGACGCCGCATCTCCGGTCAATAGAAAGTCGGGACCGTGCCGACCAACGTAACCCGATCCTCGCGGTTCAAGAATATCGACATTCAGTCGTTGCCCATGGATATTGTTCATGAATATCTGATCGCGATACTGTTTTGGCCAAGCGTCTCCGAGATAAATCATGGCTCCACAGTGGGCGTGACCACCGCCCGCTTGGTCGGACTTGCTGTTCCCTCCGTGCGGATTGGCACCCAAATAATGTCGGTGGTCGGCAATCGTCTTGATGTCATCGTACGTGTACGGATTGAAGTGCGTTCCACCCTGACGTTCATAACGCGCGCCTTGGATGATGTGGTATAGATGAGGAATCACGCAAGCGGTCAGGAACGATTGGCCTCGATCATTAAAGTCGACGCCCCACGGATTGCTTGTGCCGTTTGCAAAGACTTCAAAGACGTGTCGCGTAGGATGGTATCGCCAAATTCCGGCATTGAGTGGAATTCTTTTGTCGTCGGGTGTTCCTGGTTTTCCAACTCGAGAATGCGTAAAGACACCGTGGCATCCATAGAGCCATCCATCGGGCCCCCAAATGAACGCATTCAGTGTTTCGTGTGTGTCTTGCAATCCCCATCCATCAAGTAGAACTTCGGGTTTGCCATCGGCTTTGTCGTCACCATTTTTGTCTGGAATAAATAGCAGGTAGGGAGCAGCACCGACCCATACGCCACCAAAACCAACTTCTAAACCACTGACTAGATTCAGTCCTTCGGCGAAGACTTTGCGCGTCTCAAGTTGCCCGTCGCCGTCCTTGTCTTCAAAAATCAAGATGCGGTCGCGCCCTTTTCCCTCGGGTGCTCGTATAGGATACTAGTATGCTTCGGCGACCCACAGTCGTCCGCGTTCATCAAATGCCATTGCTATCGGTTGGAGGATATCTGGCTCGGCGGCCCCGACAGTTACGCGAAATCCGTCTGGCAACTTCATGGCTTTTGCTGCAGCGTCAGCTTTGATGCCGGCAAATGGATACTCGTCTGGGACGAGCACGACAAGCTGCGGTGTGGGTTCGCCGGGTTGTTTTTCGTGAAATTGGAAGTCATCAAAATTGATGTGCCCCCAACCACCGCGTCCTTGATCGACGACTCGAATGATTATCGATTTGCCAACAAATTTTCGAAGGTCGACATTGGCGCGGCGCATGGTTTCCGAAGTTTGACCGGCCACACGAACGATGGTTTGTTTGGTAGCTGCATCGACAATCTCGACACGCGATTCAAATCCGGCTCCGCCTCCGATTAGAAAT
>JANMNK010000601.1:0-4309 GCA_031373875.1 Pirellulaceae bacterium
CGTGGTAACCGGTTGGGTTTTGTGCCTCTACGTGGGACAACTGCCGTGGAGTCAACCGACCATTGTCGAAGTCATTGCCAAGGCATACGGCATTGCGGATCCGCCATTACGTGCTGCCGATCAAGACGATGGCAAATGGCTAGCTGAACGAGTCGACGCGCTTCGGGCCGAGTCAATTCGTATTTTGGCCACCGGCCGTGTCGCGTCGCACCTTGTTGGCAGCAAAGACATCGAGACCGTTAGCCAATTCCTGCAGAGATACCAGCAACTGGCCAAGCTGGACAGTAGTCTGTCATCGCCTGTTCTCCGTTACGATGCAATCGTGCTGGATTTCCGTGAATCGTTTCAGCAAACTCCGGAAGAATCAAAACGGGTCAAATCCGAAGCGATTCAGAATGGGTTTATCGTCGATAGCAGTAGATACGAAATCGAAATCTTACGTCCGAAGGTTTCGCAGAAATAGTTTCTCGCGCGAAAGCGAAAAAAAGTGATTGCGATTCTCGCTAGCCCACCGCTTAGGAAAACAAAAGAGTCAATGCCCGATCAATGGCCGCGGGGCTATGCCATGTTGTCGAAGAACCTGCATGATTCAAAACTGTTTGACTGTTAGTGATGGTCAATTCCCTTAGCAATGAATGCCGGTGGAATTGGAACTGCCATGGGTCGCGAAAGAAAGATCCGATGTGGATCTCGAACCTGCCAAAGTTGTACGACCTGTTTTCAACATTCCACAAGTTGTTTTGTGGCCGGTAGATGATCCAAGGATTCCATTGAGGAGTCGTTTTAGGAGTGTAAAGGGTCGGCGGTGTCTTGGGTATATTCGCGATCGGTGGTTCTGTCTTGGGAACAGTAGGTTCTTCAGTCGGCACCGATGTTACAGCATACAATTGACGGATAGCAGCAATGTCGCTTTGGTCGAGACCACGGAATTGCTGGCTTGGGGAAACAGACGGGAATAGAATCGAACTGGCAGCCTCCAAATGGTTGAGTCCAAGTGCATGACCGATTTCGTGTGCAGCGACTAATACAATATCGTACGCGCTGCTTCCTCGAGTATTACCAACTTCCCAATTTTCCGCACCGTCAAACTGAACGTCGCCAGCGCGGCGACTCGAATTCACGTCGTCCGGAAAATACGCTTCCGCCAAAGTTCCGCCTGCACCATCAATCGAGCCAACACCGAAATCGAGCGAATTGTCTTGGCCAGGTTGGTTGGTACGAACGAATTGTACAGCGACGACTTGAGACCATGCATCCAACGCTGTCTGAATTGATGCTTCAAAAGCAGCTTGGCTTAACGACGATGGAGCGGTTCCAACATAGTATTGAAGATCCGCGCCACCTAAACCAGGGCCCTCCCAACCAACACTCGCCGTCATCAATTGCCGTGCTTCGAGAGATTCAAATGCAATTAATCGCGTTCGCTCGGTGCCGTTTACATTTTCGAACTGCTGGATTTTCGTGTTCACGATTCGACTCCATGCAATGGAACGAGAAGCCAGAATGAGTTGGCGAACGTTACTCCATTTCAGACGATTTGCACAAGGTCAGGTTCCCCAGTCGAAAATCCGAAATTCGGGAAACGTCATTTCACGTCGCATTTAGCTTGCGTTCGATAAACGCTTGACGGACAAGAATTCGATAGGAAGCGGCGAGCCTCCATCGCATACCAAATCGACCAAAATTTCGCCGAGCGCCGAAGCAAACTTAAATCCGTGACCAGACAATCCTGCGGCGAAGGCCACGTTAGGGTTTTCGGGATGTCGGTCGATAAAAAAGTTCTCGTCGCCGCTCATCGTATAGAAGCAAACTTCATGCGCTGTCCTCGTTTGCGAAACATCCGGCATCGCTTGACGAAGGAAATGATCGATTCGTTCTGTATCGACAGGGTCCACATCGCGCGAAGCTGTCCGTGGATCGCCAACCGTCTCGCCGCCACTGTGTTCTGCGACTTTGATTCCTCTGTCATCAATGTGTGGGAATCCGTAAAAGAAACCGTTCGGCATTTCGTAGAAGAAACATGGTCCACCACGATACACGTCGCTTGTCGTTGCTCGCCAGTGCAAATGCTTTCGTCGAATTGTCAACGACATTCCCAGCGACCCAAGCAATGAATCGGCCCACGCGCCCGCCGTAATAATCAACTTTTTGGAGCGATAGGTCGCACGGTCGGTTTGAACCACGACGCAATCTTTCTCCGCTTGCCAGCCCTTAATACTTTCCCCAATAATAAATTCACCGCCAAGCGATTTTGCAAACTCAAGATGCTTGAGGACGCACGATTCCACCAACAAGTACCCCGCGTTCTTTTCATAGACTGCCGTGCAGCCTTTGGGCACAGCAAAGCCCATAAATCGTCGTTGGACATCGAAAACGCTTAACTGCTCGATTGGCAACTGGTGCTGCAGCGCACTTGCAATAACGCCGGGTATTACTATTCCCGACACTGGGCCGATTTGCAGAAGTCCGGATCGTTCGAATAACCGTACCCCTGACAGTTTCGCAAGTTCATCCCACAGATCGTAGGCACGCCTGAGCAAAGGAACGTAATCGGGATGTTCGAAATACGCCATGCGAATGATGCGCGTATGCCCATGCGAGCTTCCACGATCATGGCCCCATGGGTATCGATCAATGCCAAGAACACGTAACCCTCTTCGCGCGGCGTGGTAAGTCGCCGCGCTACCGACCCCACCGGTCCCTAATACGATGACGTCAAACATCATCGCTATTTCGGTAAAGCTTGAATCGCAGGGTACTCAAGCAAATATTTTCGTCGTTGCTCGGCAAAACTTTTCAAGCTCATTCTCGGTCTGCCGCGTTCTTCGGCCGCTGCTTCTGCAACGGAAACAGCCGATTGGAAAGCAGAGAAATTCGAGAGTTTGCGAGTGTCCTTTTCAACATCGGCTTCGATAAGCGCGCGATATTGCTCGACGACTGGACCAAGAACTTCCCAATCCAATTCTTTCTCGGCGAGCGTCCGGACCTTTTCTAAGTAGCTGGTACGCAACGCGGGAACGGACAGCAAACGATGACGAAGTGGTTTGCTAGGATCTTCGGTACCGATCAGCGGATCAATGGCAACTGCTGCCGCTCCCATCATTCCGGGACCGCCGGGCCGGCCTCCGCCTTGCTGCCCACCGCCCGGTCGTTGACCCTGTTCACCGCGTTGGGCTTGTTGGTTTTCCTGGCCACTAGGTCGCTGTTGCTGGCCTGGACGTCCACCTCCAGGACCCATGCCAGCCCTAGGCCCCATTCCGCCCATGCCGGGTCCCATTGCGGGTTGGAATGATTCATTCATGTCGTGCGGCAATATGTGAAACTTGCCATCCGAATCGCGAAACAAACTGTAATCGCTCGCGCGAATCCAATAGCCGTCGCTATTGATCAGGACATTGTCAATTGCCAAGAACCAAAGAACGGATTCGACATCCAAGATTGGTTCAAGGGCAGTTTGAAGTTTTTCCGCAGGGGTTTCATTCAACACACGGCACAGTTCGACGAGCGCTAGCCAATCTTCTTCGCGATCTTTCGATTTGATTTCGTAGAGTCGTTTGTAGTCTTCGATCTTGTCGCCAAGATAAGCCAAGTTGCCCCCGCCACCTGGTCTACCAGGGACTTTCCAACGAGCGCCCTTTTTGTTCGGATACCATTCTCCAAGCAAGTCGTTATTGAACTGTTGGACGTTTTGATAGATGCCCCAATTTTCTCCGTTGATCACTAACCGGACAAAGTTGGCTTTCGGTGTAGGCGTATATTTTGAAGCAATATGAGCATACAGCACAGCGTGCATCATCGACGCGTCGTCATTGGAATTCAGCAGATTGAGTGTCTTGTAATTCAGCAATCGCTGTTCGGAATCAGCCATATCCATCGAGATATTGATCGATCTTTTGTGACCTGGGCTGATTGAAAAATACGACGAGGATCCTCGAAAGCTGACTCCGACAGTCGGATAGGTCTGGCCGTCTACTACCATCGTCGCATCGACTTCGACATCGGTTGGTTTAAAATCGGCAAGCTCTGTCTCCCAATCATCTTTTTCGAAATCGAGAAAGATCGTTCGGAGGGCATTCGGATCATATAGCGGTTGGTCCGCGTATTGAGCAACTTCGTCTTTAGTAATTTGGATACCGGGTTTTGCGGGTTCGCGTTCGCCACCGAAGGGACCGAAACCGCCGGGACCACCACCTGGCCCTCGTCCGCCGCCGGGACCACCACGTCCACCTGGTCCACCTGGGCCGCCTCCCATGCGACCACCGGGACCGCCAAACATGCCTTGTCCCGCACCCGATTTTGCCTCGGCTCG
>JANMNK010000625.1:0-4278 GCA_031373875.1 Pirellulaceae bacterium
TTTTCTAAAGAGCCATTCGTGGCATCCTGTTCCAACACTACTGGTGTCGGATTGCTGCCGTCCTGATCCGCATACCAGGGTGAATGAGTCGACCTGCATCACAGGCGGACTTGGGTTGTTTGAAGCTAAGTACCTGATGACTTTGGCACTATCAAACGCAGGGCGGCTCGGGAAATACGGCGCATGATTTCCGGCTCGATGAATGCCAAGTTGGCGACGATCATCATGAATCCAAATGTGATCATTCCCAAGAAAATCGCAATTCCGGCATGCATTACCACCGCCATGCCGAGAATAAAGTATCGCGACCACCGGGGCCAAACAAGCGCGCAGTAAAATACTTCCCAAAATAACGTGACGTGAGTAACCAAGGACAGCAGGAACGGATATCGACCAAGCCAAGTTCCGTCAAAGGATTGATACTCGTAACTAGCCAACGCAAACCACATCGCACTGCCGTCCCACCACATTTCGCCCCGCAGTTTCCCGATTCCACCGAAAAGATAAACGACTGCCAAGTGACATTGAATCAGTCGAGTGGCAATGGTTGTCATCGTGGCTGGCGCATCGCTTGGCAATAGCCATGTCGGCAGTCGTGGGATTTTCTTGTCTCGCCACCAAGCGTCGAGGCTCCATACCGCGCCGGACGGTGCAATCATTAAGTACATGGCCAGCATCATGACGACTTGGTCTAGTCCGAACAGGTATCCCGTCGCACGATGGCATACCATGAGAGTCAAGAACCAAGATAGCGGGACCGTCAGTCGAGTCAGAAAACCGACGCACATCAAACATCCGCAAAGGACGGCTATCAATTCGTGCGTGATGAGGAATGCGGTGGAATCGACATACCAAAGATAGGTCCATCGGTACTCGTTCTGATGAAGTGCTCGAACTGTTTCACGCCCCACAAAAGCGTTGGGGCCAAAAAAATCCGAAACTCGCATCAACCATACCAAGTGAATATAACCGATCATGGCACCACAAAAGATGCTAATGACCGCCAGCGTGTTGGCGGCACGCGGACTGAACCAGAAATCGCACCACACTTGCCAAAGTCGATTCTTAACTAGCGACATAGTCATCTATCACTTTGGAGACTGTGGGTTCAATGGAATTAGCACGGTATCGGCTGCCGCAGGATTGGTAAGGACCGAGCGTTGCGTGGAATCATTTGCGGGGAATTCACTGTGAGCGCGGCTATCATTCGGAGATGGCTCGCCTTCGATGGATTCTGGCAACAAAACGTACAATCGTGGATCTGTCAGTTTCCAATGTTCGGCGAAGTATTGAAATTCGCTAGGTTGGTAATGTTCGATACGGTCCAATCGAATTTCGTGATTAGGGAACTTCTCGCTCAAGTTTTTCTTGATGTCTTGTTGTAGTCGGACATAGCGATCTCGATCCGATTGCCATTGTGCTTGAGCGGTCGGATTTTGATCCGAATCAGGCGGCAACTCTGGTGGCGTGAAGAGCGTGTTATAAAACTCGGACAACATGAAATGCCGATGGTAAAGCAATCGCGGCTTTTGTTGTTTTCTGTCTGGGAAATGCACGGAAATTTCACGCGTGCCTGCGGCGGATTGGAAAGGTGGTTTCGGCGTGATTTCGCAGCGAATTAGATGGTTTGGTCCGGGGTTGGGGGCGAAGAAAAAATACCCGTGACTTAAGTACATAAAATCTACATACGGCGCGAGCGTTTGTCGAAGCCATCGAGCATCCGCTGCGGATGGACGAACTTGAGTCCGGCTAAAAAAATGGAAAGGTTCTGCGACGATTGCTGCTAAGTGAGCCAACAGCAGCACGCTTGCGATGACTTGCGCGCGGAAAGTCCACGCTGACGTCGAAGTCGCGTTGGATTGAGGTATTTCTGGTTGCCTATTTTTTGTCTTCACGAAATGGCCTTCGGCTATTCAAATAAAAAACCCTCGTTTGCAAAACTTAGCAAACGAGGGTCATCAAGCCAATTGTAGTTTGATCGATTCCGATCTAATCCGAACCAACCAGGCAACAAATTCTACTAGCGGGAAGCTAGTTTAGCCGCATCTTCGGTTTGAGCTTCGTCAAAATTGAAGTTCAATGCGATTTCATCGCCGCCGATGAGACGAATAGGTTGCTCTTTGACCACGCCATTCAACTCAACTTGAACAACGTAGTTATCCCATGATTCACCGCGACGCAGTTCCTTGGTGCGGTAAGTACGGACGGTGCCTGCGGTCTTGGTGGTGTTGCCAGCCAAAGTTACCTTAGCTCCTTCGGGAACATTAATTGTCAAAGCGGTCTCAACAGTTTGGTTTGGATCGATCAATTCAAAACGAAGTTGATCAGCTTGACCAGCAGTCAGCACAGCCGTTTTGGTTTCGGATCGAATCTGACCGTTTTGTTCGATTTCAGCACGCACTTCGAAGCGATAGCTGGAATTGTCGGTGACACCACGGCTTACGTAGTGGCGAAGTTCGCCTTTGCTCGTGGTTGGATTTCCATTGACAAAAACGCGAGCGTTTTCAGGGAGGCTGACCGACAGATGGATTTCATCGGCGCCAACATTACTGGAAACCAAATTGGACGAATACTGCGTGCCGGCGGTGCTACCGATGTAGCTTGAGCCGACGCTACCGTTCGAAGCGCCATAATACGAGCCGTTGCTGCCGTAGCCTGTGCTGTAAGAACCGCTGCTACCGCCGCCGTAGCCTACGCCATAGGAGCCACTGCTGCCGCCGCCGTAGCTGCTGCTGCCATAATAAGAGCCGCTGCTTCCGCCACCGTGGTAGGAGCCGCTGCTGCCACCACCGTAGTAGGAACCCGAGGAACCGCCTGAGGATCCGTAGGAGCGATAAACAACCGCGCCGCCCGAGGATCCATTCGATCCATAGCCAGCCCGACGATGATGATGAACGAGATTATGTAATCCAGTTCCGACGCCGCGCAGAACGCGACGAACGGGACCTACGTGACCTCCGGACGAACCGCCAGAGCCGTAGCCAACGGAGTAACCGCTAGACCCGTATCCTCCGGAAGAGCCATAGCCGCCGTACGATCCATAGCTACCGGATGAACCGTATCCACCGGAGGATCCCCAGCCCGCTTGAGCTTGGGAAAACATTGTTAAACATGCAACTACTGACAGAGCTGCAATCCAGGGACGCAAAACGATGTTCATTTACTTTCCTCTCCCCACCTGATTTGTAACTAGCAGAATCCAATCGAGATTCGCTCACGTATCTTAGAAGATACCCCGCCAAATCCATCAATCAAGCAGTCTGGGCAATATTTATCGAAGGCGGCGAGTCCGTCGACTAGGAGGCTTTTGCTGATTTTCGTCGCCCAGTGCGCCTGCGGACGTATGAAAAATAGAACAAATCGTTAAAAAACAGCCGTTGGTCTAAGGTGTATGTCGCCTTGGAATCCACTAAATACCCAAATTCCGTGTTCCTACTTTATCGATTGGGACACTTGGCAAGGAAGCATGTCTTGCCGTCAAGCTGACAGCGAGCAGACCCCGCGCCCTGCACTTTGCGGAAACGAATTTTCGAATTGGTTTCGTTTCCGCTTGGCATTCTTCATCGCTCAAGTAATCACTGGGCGATGCAAAAAAGATGTTTCTCGCCTCGAATGATTAGCTCGTTCCCAATAGGCGCGGGAGTCGCATCGATCGTCTCTCCAAGGTTGTTAGTCGCTTCGATTTTCAATTCCTCCGAATCTTGGATGACCACAGTCGTTCCATTCCGCGCGGATAGGTACACATGTCCGCCTGCGGCGACCGGAGACGCGTAAGTGGTATCAAGACCTGGAATTCGGTTTGCCATGTAATGTGGTTTTCCAGTCATCGCGTCGACACAGGAAAGCTGCCCGGTTTTAGCTTTGTGAAAATAGATCCGACCAGAAGACAGTAGTGGTGAAGCGATATCGGGTGTGTCGTTATTGATAACCCATACGACGCTGTCGGTCCCTTGGATATTTCCCGAGCCAAGCGGTTTGAACGCGCCCATAAATGATCCCCTATGACCGCTTCCTACAAATACAAGCCCCTTGTCGGCGACTGCGGACGCTACGGGGCGTTCGGTTTGTCCAGGACAACTCCATAACTCCTTGCCCGTTTCAAGATCATAAGCGCGGGCACGATTCTGACCATTCATCACAACTTGCTTTTTTCCATCGACGTCGATATCAAATGGAGTATCCCAACAAGTCGGCTCTTCACGATCAGTTTTCCATATAGTCTTTCCAGTCTGCTTGTCCAATGCGTAAAGAGCAGATGGTCCTTCGTGATCCCACGGC
>JANMNK010000641.1:0-4741 GCA_031373875.1 Pirellulaceae bacterium
GTGGACGCTTGAGCTGATGTACGTTGCAAACCGAATTTCATGGAAAGCAGAACGCGTCGCTTGCTGGCAAACTACAAAGACTTTAAATCTGCCGCCAATTGTTCCCGCATTTGCGTTTGGCGTGCAGAGTCGGGCATTCGGAGAATGGCAGCAGGATGCCAGGTTGCCATTGTTCGGTGGCACCAATCCGTCGGCAATACTTTGCCTCTGTCCTTGGTGATTCGAAAATCGCGGCCGAACAATGCTTGAGCTGGAGTCGCGCCCAAGCAAACGATTACTTCCGGTTGGATTGCGAGGAATTCCGCTTCCAACCAAGGCCGACACGCGTAGATTTCCCGGGAGTCTGGTTTCTGATGCAGTCGTCGCTTGCCGCGCGGCTCAGGGGACTCCGTGAACTTGAAATGTTTGACAGCGTTGGTGATGTAGACTTCGCGACGTTCAATTCCGGCCGCCTTCAGTATTTCGTCCAGCAACTTACCTGCCGGTCCAACAAAAGGATGACCTTCGATGTCTTCTTGATCGCCCGGCTGCTCACCGACCAACACGATTCGCGCGTTCGCCGGGCCCTCGCCAAAGACAGTTTGTGTTGCGTGCAGGCACAGATCGCAAGCTCGACAGTTCTTTGCCGCCTGCGCGAGCGATGCCAAGTCCATTTCCGGTGGCAAGTACTTTGTCGCCGTCTCCGCGAAGCCTTCGTTCTGTTCGATCATCGACGCAACCCTGGCAGGTGCCTTTTCCAGCAACTCGTCAATCAAGGATGCTTCGGGGAGCGTGGGCCAATGGCGTACTGGCATCTCGCGTTTCATCATCGCGAACTTGACCCGAGCCGGATTGAAGATCGATGAATAATAGGTCTTCCAGAGTTCCTCAAGCGCATCGCCATCCGGAGCTTCGCGATTGGAGACACCTGGGCCGTACTGCAAAGTCTTTTGATCCCAGTTGGCTGATTCGTCGGGTGTCAAAATCGACCAGTTCATGCCCTTAAACCGCCTTGCGAAAAAAGGCGCAGCAAGCCGAACGATGCGGTGATCGGGGCGATGCCAAGCAATAAAGTCTTCGCTGCCATCGGAGTCGATCACTTTGCGAAAACGCACAAACGCCTTCATCTTGTGAACGTCACGCGTGACAGCCTTTTGCATTTGGGTGAGGGAGTAGATGTCTTCATCCGTCGTGATTTGCAGCAGATGAGGCTCGCCATGAAGGAGTCGCCAAAGCGTGCGATACAGTAACGACCAACGAACGACGTCCCGATGGCAAGCTACGTTTCGTGCAATCTCTAAAAATTCCTTCGATACTCTGAAGGGTGAAACCTCAGTCTCGATCGCATCAGGCTGATCGATGCCACCCGCTTGATCGAACAAGGTTGCTTGATGCGAGTCGTCGGTCCAGCGGACATCGCTCGGTGGAACTTTCCCGGATAGCAAACGTCGCGCTGCTATCCGCCAGTCGTCAAAAGTCTGTGCGTGTTCAAAGTGCATGCGAACACTCTGCCGGTGGATCGCTGCGGCGCTGATTATGCGACTTGCCAAAGTTCGTGCCAATCGGTGCGCCCAAGTTAAATCTCGCCGGTAATGGTTGAAACTTGTGTGTCGAACAACATCAGTTGCGTTGAAGCGGGCTTTAATTTCGTTTGCAGATTTGACTTGTCCAAATTGGCTAGTTCGGCATTGGAATCCGCCGTAACCACAAAGTACTTCGCGCGGCTCCAGGCGACTCGTAGTTTCTTCAAGTCTTCGCTTCGCAATGCTTTGTAGACACGAATGTCCAAGATTCTTTTCACATTCCTCGCACCGATCCCAGGGACGCGCAGCAGTTCCTCTCGACTGGCCAGGTTCACGTCAATGGGAAAGAAGTGTCGGTTTGCGAGTGCCCAAGCCAACTTGGGATCCATCTCCAGCGACAAATTCTGATCCGTGTCGGCAACAATCTCACTCGCCTCGAATCCATAAAATCGCATCAGCCAATCGGCTTGATACAACCGGTGTTCGCGGATCAGCGGCGGCGACTGGCCAGGCAACCTGGCGTCCGCATGCGGAATGGGGCTGTAAGCCGAGTAGTAGACGCGCCGCAGTTTTTGACCGGTGTAAAGCTGAGACGCCGTCTTGAGGATCTCGAGATCCGGCGTTTCTGTCGCGCCGACAATCATCTGCGTACTTTGGCCCGCTGGTGCAAACCGCGGCGGTTTCATTCCTGCCTTTTTGTCCGCGTCGAATTCCTCGATTTTCGACTTGATGCCTTGCATGGCGCCAATAATCTGTGGTTGCTTCTTTTCCGGAGCCAGCTGTTGCAAGTCATTTTCTGTCGGCAATTCAATGTTGACGCTCAGGCGATCAGCCCATCGTCCCGCCTCGTCGATCAGCGTCTGAGCGGCGTTGGGGATCGTCTTCAAGTGAATGTATCCGCCGAAATGCTGCTCCTCTCTCAGTTTTTTGGCGACCGAGATGAGCTGCTCCATCGTGTAATCGGAATTCTGAATGATGCCGGAACTGAGAAACAGACCTTCGATGTAGTTGCGTTTGTAGAACTCCATCGTCAACGTCACGACTTCGTCGACGGTAAAGCGAGCTCGCGGCGTATCGCTCGAAATGCGGTTGACGCAATACTGGCAATCGTAAATGCAATAGTTGGTCAGCAAAATTTTCAGCAGCGAAATACACCGACCATCGGGTGTGTAGCTGTGACAAATGCCCATGCCTTCCGTGCTGCCAATCTTGCTACCTGGTCGCGTCGACTTGGCTCCGCTGCTCGCGCAAGAAGCATCGTACTTCGCCGCATCCGCCAACACTGCCAGTTTTGCTTGGATATCCATTTACACTTTCAAACGGGACAAAGAACTACTGAGCTTTTCCTCGTCGCAATACGTCTTCGCCGAGCCGATATTAACCGCGAAAAGGATGATTGAACAACAACTTTTCGACAAATTATCTCTCAAGAGGGAAATTTGTTTTAATCTGCAATGATTTGTTTTCGTCTAGTTTCGCCACCCAAACGCGCCAGCGACGGATCGGGCTTGCCCAGTTTCGCCCAACCCGTGCAACCGACGGATCGGGCTTGCCCCGTTCCGTCGCCGAGGTTTGGCGTGCTAGCTCGCGAGTTAGCCCACCAAACCTTTGCGGTCTTCGGGCACAAGGCCCTTGACCGCTTTCGTGCGCATGGATGGCCTGTTTCTAGCACACCAAACCTATTGCGAAACATGGGCCCGATAGGCTGTGAATTCATAGTAGCAGGCACACTCCGTGTGCCGTCCGCCACTGAAAAATCGTTTGAATTTTGAGGCCACGGCACACGGAGTGTGCCTGCTACTTTGAAGCCATTCAATAAATTCACAGCCTACGTGGCCCCGTTTCGCCCATTGCGCGCCAGCGACGGATCGGGCTCGCCCCGTTCCGTCGCAAAGGTTTGGCGTGCTAGCCCGCGTTTCGCAAACATCGCCAATCGTTTCTAATCTGGTTTAGAGTTGTAATGTCCTAATTGAATGACTAGAACGCACTCTTGGTAGCTAAGAAAACCCGTGCAACCACCGGAGGAAACTATGAAGCCCGAGATACAGGCTTACAACGACGCGCGATCACGTGAAGACAAAAAGATATGCGATTTGCTTGCGGAAACCATTGACGGAGTCCTGAGGGAAGCGGAAAGCAAAATCTGGCACGCACACCCCGTTTGGTTCTTGGAAGGTAATCCGATCGTCGGTTACAGTAAGCAGAAACCCGGTTGGCGTTTAATGTTTTGGAGTGGCGCGAGTTTCGACGAAGAACAATTGAGCGTCGTCGGTAAGAAGTTTAAAGACGCGTCGATTTTCTACAATTCCGTTGACGACATCAACGTAAAAGATGTAAAACGTTGGCTGAAGAAATCAAGAGATATTCAGTGGGATTACAAGAACATCGTAAAGCGTAAAGGACGCTTGGTTAAATTAACCGCAAGCAAACGAAACATGAACGATACCAGCGCACACGATCAACGCATTGCAAACATTACTTTCTCCTCCGTCTATCCGATGTATGTTGCCAAGGTCGAGAAGAAAGGGCGAACGACAGAAGAACTTGACCAAGTCATCACATGGCTTACCGGTTTCGACAAGAAGAAATTACAGAAGCTCATCAAAGAAAAAGTTACCTTTGAAACATTCTTCGAACAAGCTTCGTTGAATCCGAACGCACGCCTCATCACCGGAGTCATTTGCAATTATCGAGTCGAAGAAATTGAGAATCCGCTTACGCAAAAAATTCGCTATTTAGACAAATTGGTCGATGAGTTGGCCAAAGGCAGGAAGATGGAGAAAATCCTGCGAGGTTCGTAGCGGGTTCTTTTTGTTGGAACAGCTTTCAGATAAATCCTTCGGGACATCTTACTGACAGTTGCACCGTTCCATGGTGTGCGTGTGTGCGATGAATTAATTGCTTCGAAAAAATGTACTCAGTCGGCCGATATGGCGTTGAACCTAAAACCGAAGCTATTTGACGCGTAGCGATTTAAAAAAGTTTGCCTGCGAACAAACCGCATTCGGAAGTCGCGCATTATACCGCTTCTCAAGAAAGGTTCTCAGATACCAATAAAACAGATCGGCTCGGGTATTTTTCTTGATAGAATGCCCCGAACAAGAGTCGGCAAGCGTCGGCCACTTCCTGTCAAAGAACACCGCGGCTAATTACCCCGCATGTTTTCGTTGTCACTCTTGTCGTATTCCATTACCTGCCCTGCGTTGCCCCCACCAAAAGACCCTTGCCTTATCAATTTC
>JANMNK010000672.1:0-12765 GCA_031373875.1 Pirellulaceae bacterium
GCATTCTTTCCGTTCGTTTTTCCTCGCGTTATTCGATGATGCAATGGCTTGGTGCCAAGACCGCAGCCCGCTCCTGCACCTGCCGCTGTTGCTCTATCTCGCGTTTGCCGGCGTCCAGCATATGCGCGACACGCTTTACAACAGTTGGTTCGGCGGGTTGACGTTTGGCCTGCACGAATTTGGGCATGTGCTGTTCAGCGGCTTCGGCGAATTTATGAGCATCGCGGGCGGCAGCATTACGCAACTTGCGGTGCCGTTGATTGGGGTGGTGATGCTGTTGTATCAGCGCGATTATTTTGGCATTGCCGTGGCGGGCTGTTGGGAATCGTTCAGCTTGTACAATTTGGCGACGTACATTGGCGATGCGCAAGTCCCGCCGACGTCCGTGAAACTCCAAAGCAAGTTGCCCGTGGACGCGTCGTATCCGTCGACGGATCCCGCCGAGCTAGCGACCACTTGCTGAATTCCGTCGACGTTGATGATGCCCGGACTGCTCCAGCTCGTTCGCGAAGTGCGGTCCTGTTTCCAAGTCGTCTTGCCTGTGGCTTTGTCGATAGCAACTAAATAACTCGGACCTTCGTCATCGATCAGGATAATGATGTCCTTGTCGGTTTGGACCGGAGAGCCGCTAAGTCCAAATTTGTTTTGAAACTTGCCAAAGTCTTTGCTAAGGGATCGCTTCCAAATTTCTTTGCCTTGGTGATCAATCGCTACCAAGTCACCACTTTCAAAAAAAGCGATAAGACGGTCAGCGTCGACTACAGGAGTTGGAGCCGCGCGGCTGACGTACACGCTGTTCTCGACTGGGTCGCTGGTTGGCAAACTGAATTGCCAAAGCTCTTTGCCATCGCTCAGAGCATAGCAATACACCAAACAAGAGTCTTTGAGCGGGCCATCGACCGAAGTTACAAATACCCGCTGATCCCAAATGACGGGACTTGACTGGCCATGTCCCGGAATCGCAACATTCCAAGAAATATTTTCTGTAGGAGACCACGTCACTGGCAGCTTGCTTTCATCCGAAAGTTTGGCTCCCGATCCGAGGAATCCCGGCCAAATGTCTCCCGCAGTAGCCAATAGTAAGAACGCGAGAATTAATTTCATAAGTCGTACCTCGTAATATTTTAAAAATTGCCAACCCAGTGACTCGGTGTAGATATCTTACCGCCCAGTCTCTGATCGCCTTAGAGAAGGTCTTGCTAAAATTCGAGAAAGCATTTTTCGCAAAGTACGCTGATCAGTGTATCGTCTATAATAACGCCCTGCCAAGACTCGACGCCAAGACTCGACGTTGATTCGCGAGGTCGATGCCGAGCTTTCCAACACTGGGCGTTTGGAGTAGAGGGCATCGATTCGCGAAAGCCATCGAGCTTAATATCCAGGAATATCACTGCTAAACGACCTGTTAATCGACGTCAAAAGGTATCCAAGTCCCCAATTCGAAACCATAGACACGAAACGATATCATGTTGCACACAACTTCAGCAAAAATTTGCTTCGCAATCATCATTTTCTCGCAAACGTGGTTTTTGCATAATTCGATACTTGCCGACGAACGCTCAGACGCAGTACGGAAAAACTACACGAAGTTTGAATACAAAATTCCGATGCGCGACGGCGTTCACCTGTTCACGTCGGTCTATGTTCCCAATGACCTGGACCCTTCGAAAAAGTTCCCCATATTACTGCTTCGCACTCCCTATAGTTGCTCACCCTACGGTCTAGACAAATATCGCAGTACCATTGGTCCGAGTCCTGAATTTGAAAAAAGCGGCTACGTATTTGCTTTTCAAGATGTGCGAGGCAGATACATGTCGGAGGGTGAGTTCGACAACATGCGACCTCACCGGGTTCAAAAAGGCGATCGCGACATTGACGAAAGCTCGGATACGTTTGACACAATCGATTGGCTTGTAAAAAACATCCCGCGAAACAATGGTCGCGTTGGTCTGTGGGGAATTTCTTATCCTGGATTTTATTCTTCGGCAGGTGCCATCGACTCGCATCCCGCGCTCAAAGCAGTATCCCCTCAAGCACCGATCGCCGATTGGTTTTTTGACGATTTCCATCGCAACGGCGCATTCGTTTTGCCGATGGGATTTAACTTTTTCAGTTCATTCGGCCGCGCACGTCCAAACCCTACTATCGAAGGCGCGAAAAGTTTTGAGTTCCCAACCAAAGATGGTTATCAGTTTTTCTTAGATATGGGACCGCTCCGCAATGTAGATAAAAAGTATTTCAAAGATGAAATCGCTTTCTGGAACGATATCGAGTCGCATCCGAACTACGACGAATTTTGGCAAAGTCGCAACATCTTGCCCCATCTCAAGAATATCAAAGCAAGTGTACTGGTCGTTGGCGGTTGGTTCGATACGGAGGACCTGTACGGTCCTTTGGCGACTTATGCAGCCATTGAAAAACAAAATCCCAATTCTGAAAACCGAATCGTCATGGGGCCCTGGTATCACGGTGGTTGGAATCGTGATGACGGACAAAAGCTGGGTCAAGCAGATTTTGGATTTCCTACTGGCCAATGGTTCCGTGATAACGTCCAATTCCCTTTCTTCGAATACCATTTGAAATCTTCGGGAACGCTCGCTTTGCCCGAAGCTACCATGTTTGAGACAGGCTCCAATCGTTGGCGGCAATTTGACAAATGGCCTCCCGCCGATGCGCAATCGAAATCGATTTATATGGGATCTAGCGGAACTCTCGCTTGGGATAAAGCAACCAATTCCGAAGGTTCGCCAACTTCCGAATTTGATCGCTTCGTAAGCGATCCGAACAAGCCCGTTCCTTACACAACCGAGATCACGACCGCTTGGGCGCGCGACTATGTTACAGAGGACCAACGTTTCGCTGCTTGGCGACCCGACGTGTTGGTCTATCGCACGGAACCGCTCGAAACCGCTCTGACGCTGGCCGGTCCTATTCAAGCGGAGCTATGGGTCAGTACTTCGGCCAGCGACGCAGACTGGATTGTCAAAGTAATCGATGAGTTTCCGGGGCAAATCAACGAAGGCGGGCGAGGTCGCGAAGAAAAGTCCGGCGAGTCTCTGCTCAGTGGCAGACAGCAGTTGGTTCGAGCCGGAGTGTTACGCGGACGATTTCGCGATAGCTTTGCTCAGCCCAAGCCCATGCAATCGGGCGAACCCACGCATGTTGCTTTCGAAATCAGCGATATCCTTCACACGTTTCAGCCCGGACATCGCTTGATGGTCCAAGTCCAAAGTACTTGGTTTCCTTTTATCGATCGCAACCCGCAAAAGTTTGTCCCGAATATTTTCATGGCAGAAGAATCCGACTTTACTTTGGCAGAACATCGGCTGTATCGATCCGGCAAATTGCCTAGCTCGATTCGCGTCAATGTACTACGTTGACGAGCGACGTTCAGGAAGACCAATTATTCGAGCGTTCAGGGTGGGCGACAGTGGAAGATTCGGGATGCTACCTTTTTTGAGCAAAGCTCGACCCATCACTTAACCACAAGTGGAGTGTTCGAGTTAGAATGCATACGTCGAAGTGCCGTGGGTTGTTCTTTTTGGGCTTGGCCGAATGCGTCTTTTATTTGTAATAACACTCTTAGCCGTGACGACTCTGCTTTGTGGGTGCAACGCGAAAACAGAATCGAAACCGACGGCTGCTGAAATCATCAAACGGCGACAGGGCGAGTCTCGCGTCCGAGCGAAGCCTACTGGTGAAATGGCTCTCAAGCTTTTCGAAACCGGTTCAACAGACGAAGCCTGGGAAGTCGCCCAACAAGTGCTCGTGCAAGACGCGAAAGATGCCATGGCTCTCTACGTCGCCGCAAAAGTCATGTACAAGCGAGGAAAAATCTCCGAAGCAATAAAATTGCTCGATCAGATTCCGCCCCAATTGCCGACGGCTGGATTAATGGCTGCCGGGCAAGCTGGTGAGTGGGCGTTGGAGCTTGGCGATATCCGACAAGCGGAACGGCGTTTCCGGGCCATGAAAGCGACGTGGCCCGAGGAAAAAATGGTCGACCAAAAAATGACGCAGATACTGACCTTGCAAAATCGCCGCTGGGAATCTGCCGAACACCTTCGCCGACTCGTGCAGTTGAAACAAGAATCCGATCACAACTTGATGATGCTGATCAATTTGTCAGAGCCGATCGAGGCAACAGCCGAAGTGGAGAAAACTCTGCGACTTAATCCTTCCGACCCGTTACCGAAATTAGGAACGGCCTTTTACAGTTTACATATCGGTCAAACAAAAGAAGCATTGCAACAGTTTGAGGAAGTCTGGAACTATGGACAGGCACCGACTGCTTGCTGGATCGGACTGGGTTTGGCTTACTCGCAATTGAGCCAATTCGACAAAATTCCCGGTTGGTTAAGTACTCGGCCTACAGATGCTGAGAAATTTCCCGAGTACTGGATCGTTCTGGGGAATTGGTACGACAATCTATCGCGACCCCAGGTTGCCTGCCGTTGTTTTGCAGAGTCCGTTGCACTAGATGGAAATCGACCAGAATCGCTTCATCGTTTAGGGGCTTTGCTGGCCCAAGTAGACGAACCTCATGGCGCCGCAGGCGTTTTAGAACGAGCCAAACATATGGAGAAACTGACTCGCCATCTGCAGCGAGTGAGCTTTGGAAACAAAAACGTGGAGGTACTTTCCGATGTTGCAACCGAAATGGATTGGCTTGGCCGCAAAGAAGAAGCTGCGCGGTGGTGGTCGCGTGCAGGAAAAGAAGTCCGATCGACCGAATCATCTTCCTTGGCGGAATTACGAAAGGTGCTCGATAAAGCCCGTCAAACACTCCCGCTTCCTGATCTCAAGATGACGCCGACAGAAACAATTGCACCTGCCATCACAGAAATTGCTGCTAGTAGCGAAATCCGATTTGAAGAGAAGACGGACTTGTTCGACAAGCCGATTTTTTTCAATAGCGGAGACGACTTAACTCAGCCAGGAATGACGATCTACCAAAGCAATGGCGGGGGAGTAGCAGTCATTGATTTCGACCGCGACGGATGGCAAGATCTGTACGTTCTTCAAGGAGGAAAAAACCCTACGCTGCCACTCGAGTGTGCGTCATGCCAATTAATGCGCAGTCAGAATGGTAAACATTTCGTCAATGTCGCATCGATTGCCGGCGTGACGAACAATGCGTACGGTCAAGGTGCGGGCGTCGGCGATTGGGACCAAGACGGATTCGCTGACCTGTACGTCGGAAACTTTGGGACAAACAAACTCTACCAAAACAACGGTGACGGCACGTTTGCCGTGGTGGATACACCGGGTGATGACGGTACCATGCGCTGGACGGCAAGCTGTGCTGTTGCCGACATCAGCGGAGATGGTTTGCCCGACTTGATCGATGTCAATTATGCCAATGCCAAGGACGCGTTGACTCGGATTTGCGTGGGTGCCAATAACGTGCCTCACGTATGCCGACCGACCGAATTCGCGCTGGAACAAGATCGAATCTTTATCAATCAAGGCGACGGCAGTTTTTTACCCGGTGTCGCGGACTTGCCGTTCGAGGACGGTCGAGGATTGGGTTTAGTCGTCGCAAATTTTGACCGCAAGAATGGCAATGACATTTATATTGCTAACGACTGGAGTGCGAACACGTTTTTAATCAGTCAACCGGATCCGAAAAATCCAGGACGGTTTGTGTTGCGTGACGAAGCGGGACAACGCGGATGCGCCGTCGATGGCGAAGGTCGACCTCAGGCGAGCATGGGGATTGCTTGCGGGGACGTCAATCACGATGGTCAACTCGATTTGTTCGTGACAAATTTTTACGATGAATACAATACGCTCTACCTACAGAAATCGAATGCCAATTTCGAAGTGGCCAGCCGTCGTTACAAACTGCTGGAGTCAAGTTTGAACATCCTCGGATTCGGCACCCAGTTTGGCGATTTCAATCACGACGGTTGGCTTGATCTCGTAGTCGTCAATGGTCACGTAGACGATTTCCGGAGCGAGGGGATGGCATACCAAATGCCTGCTCAAGTATTGATAAATCGAGGCAACCGTTTCGAATGGCAACCCGCAGCAACAAGCGGCAAGTACTTCGAATTGCCCCGCGTTGGCCGAGCACTCGCCAGTTGGGATTACGATCGCGATGGTAAATTGGACTTGGTCGCCACGCATATCGATCAACCTTTGGCAGTACTCAGAAATACGACTACAACCGAAGGAGCATGGCTCGAGTTAGAATTGATCGGCACAACCAATGACCGAGATGCCATCGGAGCGTATGTCGAAATTAATGCCGGTGATAAAAAATGGACCGCAGCCGTAACCGCCGGAGATGGATACGAATGTGCCAATGAAAAGATAATTCATGTCGGCTTGGGGCAAGCCGCACGTGTTGACGAAGTGATCGTGAATTGGCCAAGCGGCAAGACCGAAAATTTCGGCCCTTTCGATATCCGCCGACGTTCGCAGTTGATCGAGACGACCAGCAATTAGTTGTGGTAGCCGATGGCGTTCTATGTCTCTCGGGCACGAATTGTAAATTTCGCGACGCCGCCATTCGCCGCTATTCCAAAATTTAATGTCGTTTGCGGTGCTGCGCGCTTTAACGCAAAACGTATTCAGGACTGGGCACCCGAATCGCGGGCTGCAATCCTTTTGGAATTGGGTGAACGGTTGGCGAGATTACGTGGGCCAAGATCTCCAGACTGTCGACTAAGCGTGGGCCGGGACGATTAAAGTATTGCGAACCGTCGGTAACGTAAACTTGACCCGATTGGACGGCGGGGACATGCAACCATCCGGGTACCGACCACAGCTTCGAAATATCTTGCATCGTTCGCTCAACGTCGAAACCGCAGCATGCGATAAACACAATTTCAGGTCGCCAAGCGAAAACTTGCTCCCAGTCAAGCGTTCGTGAAGGGTGGCCCGCTCGACCCAAACCTTCGATTCCCCCTGCAAGCTGAACAAGCTCAGGATTCCAATGCCCGGAGGAAAACGGCGGATCAAGCCATTCCAAAAAAGCGACACGTGGCGATCGCTGCAACTGAACGACACGGTCGACAACTGTGTCGACTCGATCGGTAAGCGATTGAATGACTTGGTGTGCCTTATCCTCAAGGCCTGCGATTTCGCCAATCTGACGCAGCGAATCGAAAACATCTCGGAGCGATTGGGGCTCAAGATTGATGACCCGAGGATTCCCGGGCAAGCGACATGCTGCATCGCGAACTTCTTCCTCCGCAACAGCACACACATCGCACAAAGCCTGAGTCACGATCAAATCAGGTCGCAAACTTTCGAGCAGCGGCAAGTTCAGCGTGTACAGGGCACGTTGCGATTTCAAATGTTCGCGCACGAGCCGATCGATTTCTTGACTCGAAACATCGATTGGGATCAACGTCCGGGTCACCTTGGGCAATTGCTTGACCGTCGGCGGATAATCACACTCGTGAGTGACTCCAACCAAGTTCTTTTCTAGTCCCAAAGCGCAAATGAATTCCGTCGCACTGGGAAGTAATGAAACGATTCTCATGGGTGGCATGTTCTGCAAGAGAAAAAGCAAAGGATCACTGGTTCGTGATTATCGAGCCGATCCAAATTAAAAGCAATCGACACTCAACCCGCAGCACTTAGCTTATTGATCGTTACTCATCTTCGATTTGGCCAATGTCGCGTTGCCAACGATTTTTTTGCAGTTTAACCATATACATCACGGTCAGAATGGTTGGTATCGCCGCGCCTATCATTGAAAGACCTATTTCAGCCTGCCAAGGTAGGACATCATTGATTAACCCGACAACGCCAATAAGTGAAAAGCAAAAGGTTGAAAAAGCAACAAAGAGGGAAACTATTGCAATCGCCCCAGTGGTCGCTAAAGAAGACAGAAATAGAAGCATTTTGCTTTGAGGTGATACCGACGACCCAAGGCTTTTGCGGCGATTCACTACCATGCAGGTGCGAACAAGCGGAGGCATTGCAGCCAATGCCAACAAAATGCCAAATCCCGGAGCTGCAGCAAAAACAGCGAACAACAGTGCTGCGAGCGTGATGATTAAAAGAATCGAAGCGATAGAAAATTGCGACGTAACTGAATCTGTCTTGTGTTGAGACAATTGCTCAGTTGGAATCGTCATTATTTGGACGAAATCGGGTTGAAACACATCCAACATGTGTCTCGCGATCCAAGGTTTTCGGCTCCGCACGCGCTGCAACGAGTTGCGGGTATCCTTTCTGTCATGATGCACGCTCGCCATGCTGATCTGGCCGGATGCCCTCAATCAATTTCTTGGTCAATTGAATTATCTGCCCAACAATCAAACCGGATAGCAAAATTGAGCACACAACCATGATTTGGTGATACCGCGGCACGGCTGGCAGCGGATGATCGATGAGTATCCCGAAGGGCCAACGGGTACACCCGAGTACGAACAAATACCCTATCACTGCGGCGGTCGTGGCGAACCAGATCAATCGCAATTCAAGCCGCAGACCGGCCATCATGATGATCAAGAAATAGCCGGCCACAATCGGGCTAACAGCACCGCGGGCGAGCACCAACATTGAGGTAAGAAACAATGCATCGAATCCCACAGACAAGTACGGTAGCCACAACGGGAAAATTCTTCCCGTCAAGCACGTATGAACAATGGCTGCCCACATCACCCAAGCAACTACAATTGCCGTAATCCCGTAGTGGGAGTTCTTGTCGATGGTTACCCCTTCGGACATTTGCAAAAATGCGAGCCATGGGAATCGATTATTTGCAGAATAGTAGTGCACAAGATGAATGATGAAGAACAACAGAACTGACATTAGCCTCAACGTGTTGACTCGCATTTCAGCTTCATACTGCCGCCAGCGAATGGCCGCATGCAATTCGAGAGGCTTACGAGGTGGTTGACTTTCCAGTTCGCCTTGAGTGTGTGTAATGGAGTTCACGTCAGCACCTGAGGTTTCAAACCATCCGGTAGAACAAAGTAATAATTCCGATCTGATATGTTTTCTTCTAACGACGAGTGATGTCGCGCTTCCATCGACGACGAATCCAGTTCGAGAAAAACCAAATGGCAAGAATTGTGATCGCGGCCGAAATGAAAAGTGTAAACATGCCAACAGGCCAGCCAGACTGGGTTGAGGTAAATAGAAACGCTCCGCAAAAAGTGAAAAGACCCAGGAATAACGTGACGGAAGATACGACAATTGTAACAGTTAAAGAGACAATAAAGAGCGCAATTTTTTCTTCCGAATATACTTCAAACCCCGATTCCTGACGACGTTGGACGACGAGCATCGTTCGAACGAGCGGTGGCATCGATACGATGGCCAACAATATGCCAAGCCCGGGAGCAGTTGCGATTACGGCGAATATGGTCGCCAGTAGTGTCATGGTAAGCAGGGTGCTCGCCAGAGAGAACTGGAAACTAGCAGAGCGATTTGGCGAGCCGTTTCTTGGTCCCCGTTCCACCAACATAGTGGCTGGAGCTTTTTGAAGATTTTCGTGACACAGCCAGCATTTTATGCGATGTGGCAAATTGTTGGCGTCACAACACCGGCAGCGTATGTTTTCTTCTGGAGTTTTCATCGGCGACATGATCCGCTTTGCACTTTGCACGTTAACTCATCGCACGTCATTGCTCGAACTGAATCATTTTTCCATCGATTCCGAATATAAGCATCTGTGAGCCCATACGGCTTGGTCGCGAGTACCAAATGAATCAATCGCAGTACAGTTCGGGTGGTTAGTAAAAAAATTATTCCACCGAAGGATCAAATGCTGACCTTAATTCGTGAATTACGTCATCCGACATTCGATGGATTGGACCAAGTATGTAACCGTTGATAATGGCTTCAGCCGTCGTTTCTAAAACTTCCAAGCGATCGAACGTATCAAGCACGCTTTTGCCGACAACGATCACACCATCATTTTCCAGAATACCAACTGGTTGTTTTAAACTCATCTGACCAGCGATGGATTCAGGCGACGTGAACTGTTGTCCGTATCGGAATTTTTGGACTTCGCGAAGGAATAAATAACTTTCTGGAATCGTCCGAGCGTCCAACTCGGCGTCGGTCACGCCGAATGCAGAAGCATGGACGGGATAGGCATTGGCTACTGAATGAACATCTGCGTGAGCCTGATACATTGCGCGATGGATGGCAGTAGCGCGGCTTGGACGAGAGCGCGTCAACGCGACACCATGACGGACGCGAACTAGGTCTTCGACATGAATGTGACCGCGATCGGCTCGAAATGGCGTGATGATAAAATCGTCGTCACCCAGCCTAGCGGAAAACGTTCCTTCGGTACTGATCAATAGACGTTGTTGGTAGCCGCGTCGGATGAAATTGCAAAGCTGCCGACGTAGCTCTTTTTCTTCGGTCGAAGCAGGCAGAATGTGAGGATCCGTCGGCAGTCGTTCCATTTCGACGGCCATCGCCAATTGCTCTTCACTCAGATAACGAGGCTGGCCTAAATGCCGTGCCATGATCTCTGTCTTGGCCGTGAACTCTAAAGTTTCGAATCGCTGAAAAGCTTGCTGTAAACTATTGCCAGCCACAACGACTCCGTGATTTTCCAAAACAACGCAGCGAAAACCGTTTGCAAAACAAGTTGCAATGTTTTGCCCAAGTTGAGTGCTGCCCGGCAAAGCGTAGGGTGCAAAACCTACATCGTCGCAGACTTCGAAGGACTGATGAAACAGACGCGTGTTGGGGACTTGTTTGGCGATGCTAAACGCAACGAGCGAAACGGGGTGTGCGTGAACTATGGCTGACAAGTCCCTGCTAGCGGCATAGATCGCTTGATGGAAAGGAAGTTCTGACGACGGTGGATGTCGACTCTGCGTTTCGCCTTTTGGCCAAACACAGACAATATCGTCGCGGCCAAGTTGCCCTTTGTCGACGCGAGCAGGTGTGATCCAAATTTCGTCGTCGACACCACGAATCGACAAATTGCCGCCGGACGTTGTCGTCATGCGAAAACGATAAATCAAGTCGATGGTTTGAACAATTTCATCACGCGGATGAATGAGGGAGGCTGGTGTGAGCATACGATTGTGCAACCATCTGACAATTCCAAGGAACTCACGAAAACGCAAATCGTGACGACCGCGAGATTCTACGAAGATTCACGCCCGTTAGCACCGCCCCTCAGTTCAAGCCGCTTGGCCGCCTACTAAAATGCCCCACGTTGCGCTTGGATTTCTAGAAGAATCGCCTTCAAGGGATCCTCTGCCTTGACGGGTTTGTCTAACTGTTTTGGATCGATTCTCCGAACCGCACCGGGATTTCCTGCGGTCTTGGCAAGATCAAATACATCCATGACGTATCGCGCGGGAATTGCATCGCCAGGAGGAAATAAGAACCATCCAATGCTCTTGGGTTGATAATTGATGTCTTCGATGACGTTTGGGCTTTTGCCCGTGCGATCAATGGCAATCGATTGGAGGAATTCTTCATAGATGCTGATATCGTAGAGCACAGCGGGTGGGATTGGCGTTCGGAAAACTTGACGGTTCCATTCGCCCGTGTTGAGCAATACTTCGTACGTCTCTTCGACGACTGCGCCGGCATCTTGATCAAGCTTGACGGTTTCACTTGCTCCTGAAGGAATTCGATATGTGGTGACTGCACCACCTGCCCGATGATCGGCTAATAAAACCCAAACGGTGTCTGTGTGACGGTTAGCAAGCTCGACGTGTGCCGGCTCAAGGGGCGGATTAGGAACAACCTGTGTCGAGAGATTGCGCAAAACAGGTTCTATTCGCGGAATCGGTGGATAGAAAGGCGACCAAATCTGTCGCGGTGCAAAACTTATCGGTTGCATGAACAGGCCTGTATCTCCCCAAGTCAAACACTGACCAGGAAACATGACGCTTTCGAAAACATATCCGCTGCCTGCCAAGAAAGGATAAACTCGCCACAATTGTCCCGCATCCGAACCGATGGGCGAAAATCCTAAACGCGATTGACGATTGCATCCCAGGGCCATCGATTGATTGCCTTGCCGAAACTGAATTCGTATCAAGCCGTTGGTAAGCGGAACGAGCATCCAATCGGCCACGGCACCCGCAACTTGGGGTACCAAAGAAAAACCGCTGCCACCGACTCGTGACAAAAACTGTTGCTGGCCGGCGCGTTCTTGTGTGAGTCGGATCGGAACCAACTCGCGACTGGTTTCTAAAGCTTCCGACTCGTCGTCACGGTTCCTGTCACCTGCAGCGTCGCTCGCATCATCCGGCGGCAAGAAAGGACTCGGGGCGGGAGGCGGTGGAACGGCGTCGGTCTCAGGCCGTGCGTCGATTGTCATTTGGCTTGGCCTGTACTGAATCTTGTCCCGGCCATCCGATCGACCGATCTCCATATTGCCTTGATTGCTTTTTGGCCAGCGAATGACTTGTCGAACACTCGCGCTAATGAACCCGATCCAATGTCCATCGGGGCTGTCGAATTTCGCATCGCGTTTGTATCGAGTGACGTTACCTTGTTGATCCTGAATAACGAGTTCGTCGCTCGTCATCGTCGCTGTAGAGCTAATTTGCTGGTCTCGCGTTGACAACTGAAAGCGATCTTGGGCGGGCAATTGCGATACGGATTGAATGCCAATTGCGACAACCAAAACAAGAACTCTACTCACATAATGCGTCGGATTGCGGGACATCGTTCCATCTCCTCATGTCGAGGTAAAACACGAAAGCTTGACTGTCATCATTGTATCGATTGCATTCCAATCTAGCCAACATTTGTCAAAATCAATCCAGCACCAGGGCAGGGCGGTGCTGGCCGAAGTCACCGTTCTTCGGT
>JANMNK010000683.1:0-5022 GCA_031373875.1 Pirellulaceae bacterium
AACAAGCGTGGTGCAAAGAGACTTTCTTGATCGCGTTAACCGGCTGGGGGCAAGACGAGGACAAGCGTCGTTCTCAGGAAGCGGGTTTTCATCAGCATTGGGTCAAACCGGTCGAACCTACGACTCTGAAAAACATGTTAACCGAGTTGCAAAAGTAGACGTAAGCAAGGGTGAATTGTGATCGACACGGTGAATCCAAGTGGCCAATCTCTGCTTCCCGCAACTGGATTGCTATCGGGCGGCCATCGCCCCCGATTCAATCATCTTGTTCTTTTTGTTGTTGTCAACGTATTGGCAGGCGGATTTGGTCAGGGGCTAGCGATAATTCCCGGTGTGGCCATCACCTTCTGGCCGCCGGCCGGGATCTTCGTTGCTGCCTTGCTTCTCAACCCAAGATCCCATTGGTGGTGGTACGGTGTCGCTGCTGGCCTCGCTGAACTGGTGTGCAATGAAATCTGGTTTCACAACCCCACTCAATACGCTCTCGTCTATGTCCTCGCGAACGTGTTCGAAGCGCTCACTGCCGCGTGGCTGCTTGGCCGATTCGCTAATAGGCCGTTCCGCTTTGAGTCGCCGGTTGATGTCGCCACCTTTATTGTGCTAGCGGCTGGAGTAGCCCCGGTCATCGGCGCCACGATCATCGCCACCACGGACGTACTTCTTGTCAAGCACCCATTCATGACTGCGTGGCCCTTGGTCTGGCTAGGCGACGCAACGGGCCTTTTGGTATCCACTCCCATCGCCCTGGCCATTGGCCAGGCATGGCGCAGGAGAGGCCGCGCCTCCGACCGTCGACTGTGGGAGGCCGTTGCCGTCGCTTCCCTCTTGGCCGGCGTTGGGGCGCTCGCCTTTCTGAATTACCTGCCGACTGTCTACGTGACGATGCCTCTTGTCTTGTGGGCTGCAGTACGGTTTCGTTTGCATGGAGCCGCAGTCGCACTGGCTATAGTTGCGATCACATCCGCAGCCTTCACCGTTTTGGGGTCAGGCGAGTTCGCGGGTCAACTAGAGGAGCGTCAAGCAAAAGTCGTGATGCTCCAAACGTTTCTAGGGCTAACAGCGGCCTCGGCACTGCTTGCTGCAACACTGTCCCACTTACTCCAGCAGACATTGATTGCCCTCGAAGCAGCCAAGCGCGATCTTGAACGCCAAGTGCAGGAACGGACCGCTGCCCTGCGCAATTCAGAGATCCGCTACCGACGGTTATTCGAGGCGGCGCACGACGGTGTGCTACTCATTAACCCTGAGACGCAGAAAATCGTAGATGCAAATCCGTTCATCTCTTCGTTGCTTGGGTCCACGCGGGAGGAGTTGATCGGCCAAGAACTCTATGAGCTAGGATTCGTCACCGACGTGCAGTCGAGCCGGAGAATGTTTCAAACCCTGAAAGAGTTGCGACAATTTCGCTATGAGAATTTGCTGTTGCGAAGCCATGACGGCCAGCCTCGAGAGGTCGAGGTAGTGGCCAATCTGTACGACGAGGATGGCAGACCCGTAATTCAGTGCAACATCCGCGACATTACCGAACGCAAACGCATTGAAGAGGAATTGCGTCGCCTTGCCACAGAACTGTCCGAAGCAGACCGCTGCAAGGATGAGTTCCTGGCGACGTTGGCTCATGAACTCCGCAATCCGTTAGCTCCGATCCGTAACGGTTTACAAATTATGCGATTGTCAGGAAGTAATGGAGAAGGAATCGAACAAGTTCGCGACATGATGGAGCGACAGCTTGGGCAGATGGTTCATCTTGTTGACGATTTGCTCGACGTGAGCCGCATTAGTCGAGGGAAATTGGAACTGCGAAAAGAAAGGGTCAATCTGGCAGCGATTCTCCACAACGCAATCGAAACCACCCAAACGCTGATCGAAAGCGGCGATCACCAACTCACCCTCGTCGTGCCGCCTGAGCCGATTTTCGTCCATGCCGACGTCACTCGGCTCGGGCAAGTGTTCTCTAACCTTCTCAACAATGCGGCCAAGTACAGCGAGCGCGGCGGTCACATTGAAGTAGTGGTGAGTGGTGAGGGGCGAGGGGCGAGTGAGAAGAAAGTGGCGAGTGACGAGTGGCGAGTGCTCTCACCACTAACCACTTACCACTCGCCACTCCTCTCACCACACGCCACTCCTGAGCAACCGAAGGGAGAGTTGAACGATGGCGATTCTCCGAAACTCACCACTCGCCACTCACGACTCGCCACTCCTTCCGCCACTCACCACTCGCCACTCAACACTCCTTTCGTTACCGTAAGCGTGAAAGATACCGGAATCGGCATCCCAGCGGATATGTTGCCAAGGATCTTCGATTTGTTTACGCAAGTCGATCGGTCTTTGGAGAAATCGCAGGGCGGCTTGGGAATCGGCTTGTCATTAGTTAAACGGCTTGTCGAAATGCACGGCGGAAGTATCCAAGCTCACAGTGACGGGCACGGGAAGGGGAGTGAATTCGTCGTGCTTTTACCTGTCGATATGTCGGTACAGGAAACTCCGTCCCAAACCGATGATGTTCCTGAGGCCATGCCGAATAGTAAACGCCGTATCTTGGTCGCCGACGACAACAAAGACGCCGCAGCAACGTTGGCCATGATGCTGAAGCTTTTTGGGAACGAAGTCCGCACGGCCAACGACGGATTACAAGCTGTAGAAATGGCTGAAGAGTTCCTGCCCGAGATGATATTCTTGGACATTGGCATGCCCAAGTTGAACGGCTATGAAGCCTGTCGCCGCATCCGAGAACAATCGTGGGGTGAACAGATTGTCTTGATCGCCCTGACGGGATGGGGACAAGGCGAAGACAAACGTCATTCGCAAGAAGCGGGTTTTGATCACCATATGGTGAAGCCTGTTGACCCGACTGAGTTGAAAATGATCTTCAGCAAGGCACAAACGAAGGCGTAAGAGCGGTTGCACCAATTGGTGAGTCCGTGGCGATTGAACAACTAAAAAAGGACGGCTTAGTGCAAGTGCTTGAGAACCACAAAAACTCCATGCAGTACGCCAGGATAGATCCCTAGCAAAGTCAAAAAAACATTTAACCAAAATACTTTCGAAAAACCGGTTTCGAGATAGACAGCCCAAGGGGGCACCAAGAACACAAGCATGATCTTGAAGGCATTTTCGTTTGCCTGCGTTTTACGGTTATCCATCGTCGCGATTCCCTTTTACTTCAAGCTGATCCATATTCGATTTGTACTGCGCCAGCTTTTTCGTGCACGGGTGTCTGCAGGCTTTTGGGTAATGGTGCCAGCTTGAAACCATATGTCTTCTGCCGCAGCGAGAGGTAGTCATTTTCATGATCGCGACAAACTAGGGAAACTCCACCTGACATGGGATGCACTTGTCGAAAAACGCAATATCGAATGAACATCGACATGGCGATACTCGTCGTTGACGTCGACAACGACTGGTGCCGTCTAGACACCCTCGGAATGAGCGCGCCACCATGGAGATTCTCAATCTTAAAAGTCCTCGATGGACGCTCGCACTTCATCCAACGTTTATGCGAGAGTGGCTACGTGAGAGAACTAATGGATCGTTCATTGCTCAAGGCTCGTCGTTTGGAATCGTTATTCTGGAGAACAATTTGACTGAAATAAGTCGTGTTTCCGATGATGGCGTTTTAAATCGCATTTCGCGTGCCAATCCTTATTCAACTCACAAATCTTATGAGATATCTCTTCGTTGATTCAGTACGAACGGGCGGTAGCGGAACAGATGTCATGGACGAATCCGCGGAGCGTCAATTCAGCACTTCGTAAACGACCACCAACCCGATCAGCAGCTTCAAAGACGTGAACCGATTGCCCAGCTCGCGTTAATGGGATCGCCGCCGCATGCCAATGCAGCAACCTGGTAAAGTTTCGACCACGATGCTTGTAAGCAACACATTTAGCGGATGTAACTCATTTAGAGTCAGCACGGCAAACCGGAGGCGTATAGGTAATGCTGAGAAATTTGTCCGTCAGTTGCTTTACGGTACATCATGTGCTGAGGGATGGGCGCACGGTCTCTATGAGTTAGAGGCACCAAGTTTTTAGCAAGGTGAAGGGGAAAGTGAAAATGAGTCTAATTAAGAAAATTAGTATGGCGGGCGCTTTGGGCGTAGCTAGCTTTATCGCAACGAGCGTAGGCGCACAACAAGGGCAGTCGCCGAATGCTCAAACGGGAAATGCGGGTGCCAATGCGGGTGTTGGCGCCAACGCGGGCGCTAATGCTCAACGCGGATTCAACAACGGTATGCGGCAAACGCCATGGTTCAGTAATCCAAACATTCGGCAACAGCTTCAATTGAACGACGATCAGTTTAATCGGCTAAACCAAGCCTACACGCAATCGTGGCAACGCTACAACCAGGGTCTGTCCGGCTTGGACAGGAATTTGAACGAACAACAACGAATGCAACGCATGCAAGAAATGAATGGTAGCTTTCAAAAAGACTTCTCGAAGTCGGTCAATGATGTCATTGCAGATAAAGCTGCCCGTCAGCGGTACAACCAAATGGAATGGCAGTATCGAGGCTATGATGCCTTCAATGACCCTACCCTGCAGCAACAACTGAACCTGAATGATGAACAACGTCAGAAGTTGACACAGTACCAGAACGAATGGAATAATCAGATGAGGTCTTGGCAGGGGGAATTTGGGAAGGACCGCGACGGAGTGGCTAACAGATTTCGCGAAGCTCGCCGCGCCCAACAAGAGCGAATTAACTCTACGCTCACTCCCGACCAGCGCAAGATGTGGACAGATATGGGTGGAAAACCATTCGATTTTCCTGTGGACATTTTCTTTCAAGCCGATGGGAATGCGAATACGAACGCAACTTCCAATAAACCAGTGAAGTAGTTGATCTTGCGGCTAGAAGATAGTTGATCCTGCGGTACGCATCTTCATAAAGGTGCGTACTCGACGTTCATCGTTACTCCGAAAGTAACAGTTCCCCCCATCGATTCGAAGTAACGTCGCACGGTTTCTCGGTGGCCTAATGGCAGTGGCTCCGAATCGATGACCTCCTCCATCTTTTTA
>JANMNK010000726.1:0-2862 GCA_031373875.1 Pirellulaceae bacterium
CAGCGCCAAGTTCGTTGATGGATTTGACGTAAGTGCTTTATTTGCTGTGATTTATTGCGATTGACATAGAAGGCGAAAAGAAGCGACCCTCCGTGTGCAAAATTGTCTCACATGGAAACCACGGAGGGACGCTTCAATGTCAATTAAGGATATCGCAAAACTCGGAAGATTGCTTGGTCAGTTTCTTTTGCTTTTCGCTGATTGCTTCGCGCGTTCAGAAGGGCAACGGCTCCTGACAATCTACGTTCGCGGTTTGCTATCAGACGTTCAACGAAAGAATGCCGAGGCCATGGCTTTGGATCAGAAAGTCCCGCCGCGAACACTTCAACGATTTCTGGCCGACATTGTCTGGGATCATGAGAAGTTGCGTGATCGATGCCAGATGCTGATTGCTACCGAGCACGCGCACCCTGAAGCCGTTGGTACCATTGACGAGACTGGAACGACCAAGAGTGGAAAACATACATGCGGTGTCAAGCGACAGTACAACGGCAATCGTGGAAAGATCGAAAACTGTATCAATAACGTAGCCATCGCCTTTACCAAGCCGGGCTTTAGCTGCTTGATCGATGCGCAACTGTATTTGCCCAAAGAGTGGGCGGAGGATAAGTCGCTCCGAAAAAAACTTCAGTCCCGGACGATGTGGCCTTCAAAACCAAACCGCAGATTGCACTGGAGCTGATCGATCGGGCTAAAGCCAACGGCATTCAAGTGATGGCTTGGAATGCTGATGAATTTTACGGACGTGACGGTCACTTTCTCGATGGACTGGATGAACGTGGTGAAGCCTTTGTTGTTGAAGTACCCGTCACCACTCACATCTGGCTCAAAAAGCCAAAAGTCCTGAAAAACCAGGGAAAAAACCATATCGGTCGCCCCAAACGACCATCATGTCTTCGTAAGCAAGATGAGAAACCCAGCGAGGTTCAAAACCTGGCTCGGTATTCGCCTGCGTTCAACCAGCAAAGCCCCCAACGCTATCTCATTAAAGAGACGCACAAAGGTGAAGACGTATGGGAAATCCGCTGGGCAACGTGCTGGCGTAAAACGCATACCGACAAGTTGATTAGCAACCAATGTACTTCGATCGTAGCCAAAAATCTGACGACCGGTGAGACCAAGTACTTTCTTTCCAACCGCGTGCCAGGTCGAAAGGGTTGGACTCTACGCATGATCTTGAGAGTCGCCTTTGGGCGCTGGCCAGTGGAAGACTGTTTTCGCGAAGCCAAAGAAGAACTAGGATTAGATCACTTTGAATGTCGTAGTTGGCACGGTATTCATCGTCATTTGTACGTTACGATTCTCAGCCATCTGTTCTGCGCTCGAGTTCGAGAACGCCTTGCCACAACCGAAGAAGTCATCTCGGGAGAACTGGTTACAACCGAACAGGTTCGGCGGGCGATGAACGTCTACCTAGAAGTAGCCCACCTTCCTCCACGCTACCGAAATCAAAAGTATGCCGAGGAAGCAGAAAGACAACGCTACTACCAACAAAGAAATGCGGCCGCAGCCAAGTCTCATCGCAAAAAGCGACGAGCAATATTAGAGGCCCTCGGTATCGATACCGCCTCGATCAAATCTCTCAAAGACAAGCCAAAATCATGATAGAATCCCCAGTACTTGGCGCTGTCCAACTAGTGTCTGTCTGTAAATTGCTTTGGCGCTGATTTTGGGCGCTTCGGCGGTCAGATTCAGTCGACGAAGATAGCAGAATTGCAGTCGACTGGGGCAAATTTTCTCTGATTCGCGATCCGTTTCAAGTTGTTTTTCCTGTTGGGCGCAGACCGCGAACCATTGATGTATTGTCTGAGTACAAATTCGTCCGACAAGTGAGTCAGCTAAGCTGCTTTGCGTTTGCTTTTAGCTGCTTCGGATTCGGCGTTATTGGTCGCGATCACGAGTTTGCCGAGGACGTGAAGATTGCGACCGAGCACTGCTAGGCCAATATAGCGATCGAATCCGATTTCACCTCGATCTCGACATCGCTCCAATCCATTACCGGATTGCAATGCACCGATGGCCGACTCGATACCGGCATGATGCAGTCGGGAGCGATGGAATTCAACGGAGCCGTTTTTCAATTGCTCGGCATACTCTTTCGGATGTTTCGGTGGAAGGCAAGGATGCTCTATGATCTTCGATGACGCTTTCGCATTTTCAGGGGAGTAGAAACCTCGATCAAAGGAAATGTTTGTGATCTCTCCTTGATGAAGCTTCTGCACTTCTCGCGTTTGTTCGACTGCCACATCCTTGTCTAACGAGTTACGGTCCATCAGCGCACGCTCGGAATCCCACAAACCATCCAGACGTTCCAGAGGGACTTTTCGTTGAGACATTCCGGTTCCTTCACTCATTGACTATGCGAGCGCCGCTGCGAAAGGTTCGCCAGCGCAAACGACAGATTCATGGTCGAGACTTCTTCACATCGAACAGCTAGGCGAATGAAATCAGTGGTTTGATCATTCCGTCCTCTTTGGACTGCATCATCTTGAATGCCTTCTCGATGTCCCGGAACGGGAACCGGTGTGTTGTCAGCGCGAGAGGATCAACGCGGTTTGTTTCGATCAGGCGCAACAGTCGGCTCATGCGTTCCGAACCGCCAGGGCAAAGTGCCGTGCAGATTGTTTTGTCGCTCATGCCAACGCCCCACGCTTCGCGAGGGATCGGCACGCTATCGCCGTCGCCGTGGTAGCCGACGTTGGAGATCGTCCCGCCCGGTCGCGTCACACTCACGCATGCTGCAAACGTCTTCGCCGAGCCAAGAGCCTCGATCGCCGAATCCACGCCCTTTCCACCCGTGAGCTTCAGGATCGCCTCGATGGGGTCATCCTTCGTGAAGTCCACGATCACGTCACAGCCATA
>JANMNK010000757.1:0-4072 GCA_031373875.1 Pirellulaceae bacterium
TTCCCAACGTCGCCGCTCCAAAATCGCTCGACACCATCGGCCGTCAGTGGACCGACACCGGAGATGACAAGCCCACGAAGAAGTAACAACAAAGACGCTTGCAATCGACGTTCAAACTTCTTCGTAACGTTGATCAAGCACAGATAACTCCATCATCCAAAGACCGGAAAATCTGAGACTCTTCGTCATACGACCGCAATTCGTCGAGTCGAATTATCCGAGAGAATAGTCGCTCGTTGCAGGCGCCATGCACTGTTGAAATATTCTGCAAGATCATTTCAAAATATTTGACGACCGCTAACTTAGGATGTCGCTGACAACGGTGCCGTGGACGTCGGTTAGGCGGCGGTCGATGCCGGCGGTTCGGTAGGTCAAGCGTTTGTGATCGATGCCAAGAAGGTGGAGGATGGTGGCGTGCAGGTCGTAGCAGTACGTTGCCCCCTCGGCCGTTTGATAACCAAGATCATCGCTGCGCCCGTACGTGGCTCCTGGTTGCACGCCCGCACCGGCTAGCCAAGTCACAAACGTTCCGCGATTGTGGTCTCGTCCAAGACTGCCTTGGGCAAAAGGTGTTCGACCAAACTCCGTGGTCCAGATCACCAGTGTATCGCTCAGCAGTCCCCGAGCCTTAAGGTCGAGAAACAGGGCCGCGATTGGTTGATCGACGCTCGCAGCAATCGGCGGTAGCTCAGTCAAAATGTTGCCGTGATTATCCCAGTTATTAACAGCCCCTTGCGGCCCGCTCCAAACTTGGACAAAACGTGTTCCACGCTCGATCAATCGACGAGCCAACAAACAGCGGCGACCGAAATCTCCGGTGAGCTTTTGGTCAAGTCCATAGGCTGCATGAGTAACTGCCGACTCACGCGATAAATCAAAAGCTTCCGGTGCACTCAATTGCATCTTGGCGGCTAATTCACCGGCGGCGATGCGAGCTTCGAGGCGGGTGTCGTCGGGTCGTGACGAAGCGTGCTGGCGATTGAATTGCTGAAGGAGAGCGATGGTGTCTTGGTCAGCTTTCCCTGTCGCAAAATTGTATTTTGCATCGGCAATCAAATCGGGGATCGGAGGATTTGCGGCCGCGTCAACAAAGGTTCCTTGGTGCTTGGCGGGCAAGAAGCCTGCACTGAAATTCGCTTTTTGATTGTACGGCAGACCACGGGCGTCGGGCAGAACAACAAAGGTCGGCAAATTATCCGTTAGGTTTCCAATGGCGTACGAAATCCAAGCACCCAAGCACGGAAACCCAGGCAACATGAATCCGGTGTTCATCATGTAACTCGCAGGACCATGAACGTTGGTCTTGGTGGTCATGGCCATCAGGAAGGTCAGCTCGTCGACGATCTTCGCTTGATGAGGAAAGACCGAGCTTACCCATCGGCCCGACTCGCCATATTGCTTGAACTCGAAAGGGCTTTTCATCACCGCACCTGCCGGAGCAGTGAACCCCTCGGGCTTTTCCTTAGGCCCCAACATCTGCCCGTGCAATCGCTCCAACTCGGGTTTGTAATCAAACGTATCCATCGGGCTGGCACCGCCATTCATGAAAAGCTGAATGACGCGTTTGACGCGTGCGGGATGATGCAGACCACCATTAAGCCCATCGGTCACGCCGCTCACAGGAGATTCGTCGGCCGACGCAGAACCTTGCAACCAAGCGGCCAATGCCAACGCACCGAACCCACCGCCCGCTTGGCCGAGAAAGTCACGTCGTGATCGATTGTTCGAATCCATGGCACTATTCCACAAAGATAAATTCGTTGCTATTCAGCAGTAATCGACAAACGGCTTCGACTCCGTGTTCGCTGGCCAACGCTACGAACTGTTCGGTCTCGGTCGGAGTTGGCTCGCGAAGCAACGTCCACTGGAAAATGTCTTTCACGCGATCTGACAAAGCACTTTTTCCAAGCTCGCTGCGTCGCGCGGCGTGCTGTGTTTGATGAAGGACAAAGCGGTTGTTGAGCAAGGCCAACGATTGCAGGGGGGAAGCTGAAAAGCCGCGCGTCGGTACAAGCAATCCGAGATCGGGAAAATCGAGGGCTTCCATGAAAGGATCGGGGATGCCACGCCAAACGACACGATAGATGCTACGGCGCGTCGCGCCATTGGTGTCGAAATCGTAGTGACTGTAATCGACCATCGGCGTCAACTGGGCACCAGGGCTGGTCGAGAAATGCGCAATTCCCGGACCATGCATTGTGCCGTCCAACTGGCCGCTTACCTGCAATACAGCGTCCCGGATACTGTCGGCATCTAGTCGTTGACGTGTCATGCAAGCCATCAGTCGATTCTCGGGATCGATATGCGTGACGTCTTCGCGGTAAACGGATGATTGCCGATAAGTGGAGCTTGAGCAAATTAGCCGATGCATATGTTTAAGCGAACCGCCCGAATCTCGCAGTTCGCAAGCTAGCCAGTCCAGCAATGCCGGATGGCTTGGTAAGCTTCCCATTCGTCCGAAATCGTTGGGCGTATCACATAAGCCTTTGCCAAAATGATACTGCCAGACACGATTCGCGATGCTTCGCCACGTCAGCGGGTTTTGTTGGTCGACGATCCAGTCCGCTAGAGCAGCTCGCCGGGCAGCTTCGTTTTTTGGGTCTGCCAATTCAAATCGAGCTGGCAGTACTTTGATGGCCGTCAACGCACCTGGAGTCGCGACGCCCGCTGGCTGTTCGAGATCGCCCCGTTTCAAGAGACGAATCTCGCGAGGTTCGGCGATGCGGATCACACCGCGTTCGTTCTCTGCGATCGGTGCTGCTGCATAAACTTTGGCCGGCGCGGGTAGCCGAGCCAATTCGATGGCAGCCAATTGCCGAAGCACAAATGACGACAAAACGCACTCCTGGTCGATCGTTCTTTCGCCGGCCTCGACTGCCAAAACCGATTGGACTTCGATCGGCAACGCGATGGTCGTTTCGGGTGGAGCGTCCGTGATCGACACACGGAATCGGCCAATGAGATGCCCTCGTCCATGACGCTGTTTGAGGACCACGGCAAGCTTTGAATTGGGCGAGATCGCTTGAGGCGTTTCTAGTTCGAAGACAGCAAAGTGCGACACGCCAATCGCGGGGTGAATCCCCCAAGCGGTCGCTATGTTACCGTCGATCGCATGCTGTATCGTCCAGTCAGCTTGATTAAAGTCGGCCGTCGCGCGCCGAATGGGAATGCGTTTCGGCTGACTAGCATCCGACGTGAAAATCTGCAGTTCAAATTCGCTCAAGTGCAAATTGCCGTTCTCCGCGCGACCTGGGCCTTTTGCAGGTAAGGTTTCATCGGGAATCAAATCAAGTCGAACGGCAGTCAGCGATTGCAAGCCACAGTCGGCGATCACGGTGACCGTATCCATTTCAGGCTTGGTTCCACCGGACAGAATCGAACCATCCGGCAGGCGCTGCAAATCGGCACCATCGGCCGAAAAGAAAGCTTCGGCTCGTACAGGTTGCCAAACGGCGACGTCCTGATGCGATTGCTCCCAATCTTTCACCAGTTGTGAATTTTCTGGAGCAAGCAAAATATCTTTTTGTTGCTCTGTAACGGACGACAATTGCCGCCAGCGAGAACGCGCGGTCGCAACCCCCACGTCAGCATCGAACGTGATGTCGCCTTTTCCGATTCCTGCAAAAACAGCTTGCAGCGAAAAATAATCTTCTTGCGTTATGGGATCGAATTTATGGGCATGACACCGTGCACAGTTTGCGGTTGTGCTTACCAGCGACGCCATCGTCTGTGTGACCAAATCGTCACGGTCCAGATACTCGTAAGCCATCGGCGCAGTTGCTGCCGCGCTATGGTCGTACGTACCAGCGCCTAAAAATCCAAGTGCGGGAGTCAATTGAGGCGAATCAGGGTAAAAGTAATCCGCAGCCAATTGCTCTCGAATAAACGTATCCCAAGGCTTGTCCGAATTCAAACTCTCGATTACATAATCGCGATACCGCCAAGCATTCGGTCGGAAGACATCGTGTTCGTATCCATGCGAGTCGGCAAAGTGCACCGTGTCCATCCAATGACGAGCCCATCGTTCGCCATATCGCGGCGAGGCAAGCAATCGATCCAACAATTCTTGATA
>JANMNK010000774.1:0-11492 GCA_031373875.1 Pirellulaceae bacterium
ATGGACGATTCTGAGTGCTTCGAAGCCGATCGAGAGTTTGTCCAATTCTACCATCGTCGTATTGCTTGGTTGCGTTTGCAACACTATCACCGAGCGGTTGCCGATGCTGATCATACATTGGCCTTGATGGACATTTGTCGCGATCATTCCCCGGATGAAGACTGGACGATGAGCCACGAACAATATCGACCCTTCGTTTTGTTTCATCGCTCGCAAGCAGCCGCGTTAGCCGCGCTTGAAGAGTCCGGTCCAGAGCAAGCTGTCGCGGAAATCAACGAGGGACTTGAGGTCATGCGAGAAGTGTTTATAGAGCACGAAGCGGACGACCAATTTGAAGAAGATGAGATGGTCGTTCGGCTTGTTCAGCTTCGCGAATCATTACGCGAAGAATACGCCGTGGGACGGACGCTTCAAGAACGACTTGCCGAGGCCGTCGCAACCGAGCAATACGAGCTGGCAGCGCGACTCCGCGACGAACTTGCGCGCCGCCAAGAAAACTAGACGTTGCGACGCAGTTTGCTTCAAAGGGCCGCAGTGGGATTGGCTTTTGGCACATCCTGCTCAGCAATCGCCATGCGGGTAAATTGATTTCTTTTCTTAGTCCGTTCTTATCGAACGCTGCCAAGCAACGACTTAGCGGGTAAAATCAGTCGATCGTTCCAACGTTCGCGTGACCCGAAACAAAGTTTTTGCAAATGAACTCACCTGCACTCAATATTCTTGTTACGGGAGCAGGCAGCGGTTTGGGGCGTGGACTATGTGTGGCTCTCGCAAAATCCGGACACGCAATCATCGCGACCGATTTGGTTCGCAACGAAGCGATTCAATCGGCGAAACAGGTGGAAGCGGAAAATCAACAGTGTCACGCATTCGAACTGGATGTAACCGCTTCGGAAAGCATTAACAAATTTTTAGGGGAGTTGGGTGATACGGCTATTCATGTCTTGATTAATAATGCTGGCCTGCAGTACGTAGCGCCTATCGAAGAATTCCCCGTTGAAAAATGGGATTTATTAATCAATGTCATGCTGCGTGGCAGTTTTCTCATGACGCAAGCCATGCTGCCTCGCATGCGATCCCAAGGTTTTGGTCGCATCATTCATATTGGCTCGATCCATTCCCAAATTGCATCGCCTTTCAAGTCTGCCTACACTGCCGCCAAGCATGCCATCCTGGGATTGTCCAAGACGATCGCATTGGAAACGGCGGGGACCGACATTACGAGTAATACGATTTGTCCATCGTACATTCGAACTCCGCTGGTCGATTCTCAAATTGCTGCTCAAGCAAAGACGCGGGGCATTTCTGAGGAAGATGTCGTGCAGCGTATTATGTTGGAGCCGATGCCCAAGAAATGTTTTGTCACGTGCGAGGAAATTGCGGCATCAGTCGAATATCTCATCAGTCCCTTGGCCCGCAATGTAACTGGTCAAGTTATAACGATCGACGGCGGTTGGACTTCACAATAATTTACTGGTAAGAACAAAACGCATGAGCGTACTAATTGTCATCCTGGCCCTTGCGATTTTGATGTTCGTTGCCTATCGCGGGCAGAGTGTCATCTTGTTTGCACCGATCGTTGCGATGGGGGCGGTCCTTTTAAGCAATCCCGGCCTCGTCGCGCCGATGTTCACGGGCTTATTTATGGACAAGATGGTTGCCTTCCTGAAATTGTTCTTTCCCGTTTTCTTGCTTGGTGCGATCTTTGGAAAAACCATCGAACTAGCCGGTTTTTCCAAATCCATTGTGTCCTCCATTACAAAACTAGTCGGTGAACGACGTGCAATCACGGCGATCGTCTTCGTGTGTGCCTTGCTCACGTATGGCGGGGTTTCACTTTTCGTTGTGGTGTTCGCGGTTTATCCATTTGCTGCCGAGTTATTTCGTGAAAGCAATATTCCTAAGCGGTTGATTCCAGGCACGATCGCTTTGGGAGCTTTTACTTTCACGATGGATGCTTTGCCAGGAACGCCGCAAATACAAAATATCATACCGACGACTTTTTTTAAGACGGATGCTTATGCTGCACCTTGGCTGGGACTATTAGGCAGCCTATTTATCGTGAGCTTAGGTTTGGCGTATCTCGAGTGGCGGCGACGTTGCGCCTCTCGTGCTGGCGAGGGCTACGGCACTGACTTATTGAATGAACCGGTACCATTCCACGCGGCGAAATTGCCAAGTCCCGTTGTTGCAATCATTCCGCTAGTCGCAATGGGCTTGAGCAACAAGTTTTTGTCGGTTGCAATCCCGCAAGCTTACGGCGAATCGCATTCATTTATTCCGAGCGTGATGGGGACCGCTCAACCAGTAGTTCAAGATATTTCGAAACTATCCGCCGTTTGGGCTGTAGAAGGAGCGTTGTTAATAGGCATCGCTGCCGTGTTTATTTTGGCTTGGCGGTCCGTTGTTTCTAAATTCGTCGAAGGATCAAAGTCCGCCGTTTCAGGCGCATTGTTAGCCTCGATGAATACCGCATCCGAGTATGGATTCGGTGCCGTCATTGCCGCACTTCCGGGCTTTCTTGTCGTTGCGAGTGCATTAGAAGCAATTTCCAATCCGTTGCTTAACGAAGCTGTCACGGTGTCGTCGCTTGCGGGAATTACCGGATCGGCATCAGGTGGTTTGGGGATCGCACTTGCAGCGATGGGCACTACTTTTGTTGAGCGAGCAGCCGAGGCTGGAATTCCGCTAGAAGTTTTTCATCGCGTGGCATCGATGGCGAGTGGCGGCATGGATACGCTGCCTCACAATGGTGCCGTCATTACGCTGCTATCCGTGACGGGATTGACGCATCGCAAGAGCTACATGGATATTTTTGCAATCACACTGATCAAAACCGCTGCGGTGTTTTTCGTCATAGCGGTATTCTTGCTTACGGGTCTTGTTTGATTCATCGATCAATCGCTAGAGTTTACAACGGAATCGGAAGCGATCGTCAAGTTCCTTTGGAGGGTCCATGCTTGGGATGTGCTGCCGAGTCGGAGTTATTTGGATTTCCAAGAGTGCGACCGCCATCGATGGGCAATACAACGCCAGTAATAAATGGGCTTTCGGCCAGGAACGATACGCCTTCGGCCATGTCGTCAACGCTGCCGTGCCGCTTTAACGGGCACTGCTGTAAAATCGATTCTTTGACTTGCTCATTGATACTATCCGCGTACAGAATCGGGCCTGGAGCAATGGTATTTACTCGAATACGAGGATTACGAGCAGCCAATTCAATTGCGAGACTCTTCGTCATTGTCGGGATGGCGCCTTTGCTGACAAAGTACGCAGCGAAATCTTGATAGGGATGTTCCGTCGCCCAATCGCCCACCATCAAAATGCAGCCGCCATGAGACTGAGTCACCATCTGCAAGCCTGCTTTTTGGCTGCAGAGAAACGAACCTAATACGTTCGTTTCGAAATGAAATCGTACATTCTCTGCTGTCGTCGATTCGATCGATTGCGGTTCCCAAACAGCAGCACAATTGACGAGCAGATCCAGACGGCCAAATCGGGCAACGATCGCACTCATCCAGTTCTCGACCGTCGGTTCATCTTGAACTTTGCCGTGGACGGAGATCGCCTCACTGCCGATCGCTTGGATTTCTGTTGTCAAACTCGCGACATCGTTTGTCGAATTGCGGCTGTGAATTACCAGTTTGTATCCGCGCCTAGCGAGGTGAACCGCGATCGATCGACCCACTCGCTTGGAGCCACTACCGGTAACAAATGCGACTGGATGGTGAGTGCCGAAAACGGATAGTAACTTGTCCGACTTTTGCACGATGCGAGGTTCCTTCCTTAAGGGGCAAGTAATACTAACGAACGCGTTACGCACTCGGAAATGCAAACTTGTCAGATGGCACTTGTACTAAAAATTCATCAAGCCAAACTTCATTAAAAACGTGTCGTGTGGCAAGTTCTAGTCGATCGGTTCGATGAGCACTGTGTTACCTCGAACTTCGATAACGCGGACAGGAGTTTGCTCATCGATCATGATTCCATCACTGATCACGTTGACAATATCGTCCCCAATTCTCGCCTTGCCTGCGGGATTGCATCGGGTGACCGTGATACCCGCTTTGCCGCGATAGTGTTCCCAATGCACAACCGCCTCTCGCTGTTCCAGAGCTTGGAGATCCGCGCCGCCCGCTGGCGAAAGCGTTAAACGGCGAAAAACAGGCAAGTGGTTCAAATGTTTGCGAATAAAGTAAATGCCCGTCCCGATGCCAACAATGATGCTTGCCAATTGAACCGAATTCCAAGCCATTTGATTCAGTTGATAGTTATTAGTAGGAAGGATAAAGGTTTGGCTTGCCAAGACCACGCCCGTCCCAAGCATGAGGATGCCGCCGAATCCGAATATGCCAAATCCAGGGAATACGAACAGCTCAATGGCTAATGCGAAAAATCCGCCAACAAACAAAAGTATCTCAAGCCACTCGACGGTACCGCTCAAGAACCGAATCCAAAAGAACGCTAAAAAGCACAACGCAGATGCAAAACCTAATACTCCAACTCCGGGGGTATTCATTTCGGCCGTAAAAAACATGAATGCCAAGAATAGTAAGAGCGGTGGAAGCCATGCTTGAGCGGCGATTCGCTGAACAAACAACTCGACTTTGCTGCCTCGTTTTACTTCGGGCAATTCATCGATATCGAATCGTTTCGCAACTGCCTGCAAGTTCGGCTCTTGCCCTCGAACCCACTTGAGTTCCTCGAGCTTTTTGACAGAAACTCCTTCCTCCGTTTCTAATCGCGCTCCTTTAATCCATTTGTCGCCATTTCGAACCAACTCCACGGCACCAACTCGCTCGTGACCATTTTCGTCGGTGAATTCAAAAATGCTCAGCTCGGGGCAAATGGTTCCGTAAAATTCAACCGGATCGCGTCCTGATCGTTCAGCAAGCTGTTCAAACGACGGTGCCAGATCGATGACTTCTTGGCGGCGGATGGTTGCTTCTCCACTACCGCCAAGTACTGAATTTTCCGACATCCAAACTTCGTCACATCCCATCGCCACAAGCGCCGCATCGCCGCGCGCTTCGTTTTCGATAAATGCCACGGTATGCACATCGCGGGACTCCATATCGGTCAGGGCGTGTGCAATTCGCATACTCTCGGTCAGATCACCACCGGGTGAATCCACAACGACCAGTACTAGATTAGCTTTTTGTTTCCGCGTGGCTTCTTCTAGTGCACGCAAGAACTGGTTCGCGCTTCGTGAGTGAATGCGCCCTTTTAATTCCAGCACAACGGGTATCCATGGACCCGCGGGTATTCCGGCGTCGATCGGGGGGCGGGCAAGCTTTAATACCGATTGCAACTCTTTTGGATCATCGACTAGATGGGATATCCAACGCCAACGTCTCATTTGAGCGGCCTGGAAAACCGTCAGTTGTCCGGGCACATTCACTTCGTTTTCACTTGAGACTTTGCCTTCTTGGCGAAGCTTTTCCAAGCCTTCGTCCGTTACAAATTCTGTTCCGCCATCCACTCGGTCAACGCGAATGAGTTTAATGTTGGGATCCAACATCGATTGAATGGCGGCTTCGGGTAATGCCTGACGTCGTTGATTGATTTCGAAATAGGCCTGGGTGACCATCTTGTCCAGATTAAGTTCATCGATTGCCGCGCGTCCCATCTCGACCGTCGATGCTGCAGCTATTTCTTCACAAGCGAGGGCGACTAAGACGGCATGCCCTTCGATGGATTGTGGTAAGTATGCGATGCATTTCGCTCGATTGGCTTGGGGGGAAGTAAGCCATCGAGCCAATCCCAAAGCGCGCTCGAACGACGTTCCACGACCAATCATTTGGTTAGCTCCCGCAGCAATTTGTTCAGGGGAGGTTTCAGCCGATTTATCACCCACGAATTCCAAGATGACGATTGGACGTTCGGTTTTGGAGTTTTCTATGACCGCTGCCATGTCGCGTCGAACTGCTTCATCCACGTTGGTTGTCAGTGGAAACGAAACTCGCACGAGAAATGCCGAGGGCGGTGTATCAGCATCGGGTGCTTGGGCAAAGCACTGACTCGCTACCGTTGTAAGCAGGAACGCGATCAACAGCGCGGTGGTATGCAATTTGATTGTCGGGGACTTCATAAGTTACGAGTTGCCAAAAGGGAATTGAACCTACAAAAAAGAAGCATACTTTTTTCCGTCCTAATAATTTAACAAAAATCGTCGAGCAAGTTCAACTTGTAGGAAGCGACCAGTGCGACGAGACGTTCCGCATTTCCGACATTCTTCAGCGAATTCGCACGCCAGCGGAATGCCGGCATCTGCAACGGAACGCTTGGTATTTTACCACATTGGAAAGCCGACAATTTCGAAAGAAGTCATCTAAACTCGGATCAATTCCATTGAAGGAGTTCTAGTCGGTCAGTAGAAGGCTCTTTTCGATGGAACTGCGTTGGGTCGCTCGTCCAAGTTCTTCGGTAATCTTGTTGAAATCTTGATTGCATTTAGCCAGCTCATCGTTCAGATTTTCAGGATTCGCCAAAATGGCTTCGAGCATTTTTTGTAATCGGCCGCGGTACCGTTTTACGCCGGCAAATCGGAATTCGTTCGGGATAGATGCTGCTAACGCAGCGATCGTTTGGCGTTGAAGAGATTCTTCTGGGCCCTGCGTGGCGACCGCGTTCTCTCGCAGCGAAGCGACCCGCTCTGTTGCTCCGTTAAACGCCACACGCTGGTTTTCATTATTCAGCCATTCCAAGAAATAAGAGGATGCGGCGGATTGGCGATTGGTCGAAGCCAACGATGCCATCAGCCCACGACCATTATCAAACGTCGTAATCAGGGATGCGGGTTCATTTTGTTTACTGGAGTCATTGGGTGGTCGGGTCTTTCCGTAAAATCCGACAACAAGCTCCGATGCTGTAGATGTCATTTCGATATTTTCGAGCTTGGCGCGGGGATATCCCAATGTCCAACTTAGTTCGCCTCGACGGACGGCTTCCCAAGCATCGGGCATGGGCTGTTGCCAGAATTCTTGTTGGTTTTTTGAAGCGAGTACGAACTTACTGGCGGCTCGTTCAAACTCAGCATCTAGCAAGCGGGGACTCATATCTGCTAGCTGAAAAAACCAACCTAATTGATTGGAGTCCTTTTTTTCATCTGCCAGGAAAACGAGAAATCGGTCGACGATCCATGAATTATCGACAGTTGCATTCTTATCGGGGCTTGTAGAAGTTTGTGAGTTGGATACCGGTGCATTTGCTAAAGACTCGATAGTGAATGGTGACGCATCGTCGCTTCTATTTCGAATAATCATGGGCAAGGGAGTTGCAAGTACGACGCCATAGAGCTTCTTGCCGTAGGAACCCGAACGCAACCAATGTGCTGGCCATTTTACAATGTCTTCAGTTCCGGAACCGCTCTTTGCGGTGTCTGCAATTTTCTGGGGAAGTGCCAGAATCGCATCGCGTTGGATAAGTTCGCCAATCAGCATTGCGGGATAAATTATCAAATCTGATTCCACCGTGGACTTGCTTAGAAGTTCGTCGGTTGAGATATTCTTGATATCCAGTTTTTGTTGAGAGGTTGATTGCCAACGAATCTCAAGCGGCCCTGCCAACTCGGGACTGTCGACAAGCAAAATACGCAGCGCAGGTCGTTTGGATTCGTCGACGGGAGCTGCTGTTTTCGCCACTTCGGTGGAGAGATTGCAACCTGCAATCACAATTGCGAATAGAAGTAGCAAAACGTGGGTGATGGCGGTCGCGTGTCGATTCGATGCTCGCATAAATTCTTTCCAACAATTATCCTGCCCGGTATCCTAGTCTCCCGTTACGAATTATAGTGTCGCGCAGTTCATTGCACATGAGGAGAGCAGACATGGGTTACTACATCGGCGTCGATATCGGAACTTCGAGCACCAAGAGTATTTTGATCGACCAAAAAGGTAAGATTTTAGCCGAAGCGGTCGCCAAATATCCGGTGCTCATGCCCAAACCGCTTTGGACTGAACAAGATCCCGAAGACTGGTGGACCGCTACAGTCAAAACAGTGCGGTCGGTGGTCAAGGCGAGCAAGGTCAAAGCCTCCGATGTCAAAGCAATGGGCTTGTCAGGTCAGATGCATGGTTCAGTTTTTCTCGATAAGTCCAAAAAAGTAATTCGACCGGCTTTACTTTGGAACGACCAGCGTACCGAAGCCGAGTGTGAAGAAATTACGAAGAAGGCTGGCGGGCGAGATCGATTGATATCGATGGTAGCCAATCCCGCTTTGACGGGTTTTACTGCGCCCAAGATCTTGTGGTTGCGAAATCATGAGAAACGAAATTTCGATCGACTACGCCATGTGTTGCTGCCCAAGGACGAAATTCGGCGCCGGCTGACGGGGGAGATGGCGACCGAAGTCAGCGATGCGAGCGGAATGCTGCTGCTGGATGTCGTCAAGCGAAATTGGTCCGTCGAGTTGATGAAGTGTTTGCAATTGGATCCAAGTCTCTTCGCTCCCGTTTACGAGTCCGACGAAGTTACGGGAACCCTATTGCCCGAAGTAGCAAAAAAGCTTGGACTGTCAACGCAATGCAAAGTCGTTGGCGGCGCGGGAGATTGTGCAGCAGGAGCGGTGGGTAACGGAATCGTCAAGCAAGGCGTGCTGACAACGTCGCTCGGTACCTCCGGCGTAGTATTCGTTCATAGCGATCACCCGCAGTATGACAAACAGGGGAGACTGCATACGTTTTGTCACGCCGTCCGAGGCAAATGGCACATGATGGGCGTTACATTGTCTGCTGCTGGCTCCTATGAGTGGTTTGTCTTAAAACTTTGCCGCGAGTTAGTAAAATCCGAAGGCGTGGATCCTTTTAAAGTAATCAATGCCGAAGCTGCCAAAGTCGACACGGGCAGTGAGGGCCTGTTCTTCCTGCCGTATTTGGCTGGTGAACGCTCGCCTCATGCCGATGCGAAAGCTCGCGGGTGTTATATCGGATTGACGAATAAACACGGACGCGGGCATTTGGCTCGATCGGTAATGGAGGGAGTCGCCTACTCGTTGCGCGAGAGCTTGGAAATCATTCGATCTCTCAATATTCCCGTGAACGAAATTCGCGCAAGCGGCGGCGGTGCCAAGAGCCCGCTTTGGCGGCAGATTCTGGCCGACGTATTTGGGCACAGCGTCGTGACCATTAATGCAGAACAAGGTCCAGCGTTTGGTGTCGCTTTGCTGGCTGCAGTTGGAGACGGAGCCTACGGTACGATCGAAGAAGCGTGCGATGCAACAATTTACCAAGTGAAAAGCACGGCCAATCGTGACAAAGAAGGAAAGCAATACGACCGTGCTTTCTCGGTTTATCAAAAACTATATCCGGCACTCAAGCAACAATTCGAAAACATCGCCGCTCTTTAAAGAAGAATGAGTAGCCCCGTCGTTGCAAACACGCAAAGAAGCCGACACGTTCGATAAGCCAGGAAATTGTATTGGTCGCAATATCCCTGGGCGAAAAATTTTCGACGGGCTTGATGATCAATTACCGAGCGCGTCGCTTTTTGGAGTTTTGCTCACGAGCTAAATCCGCAAGGTAAGCTTCAAGCGACATATCGTATACGCGATCGCCAGCAATGGATGATTTAGGCGGGTTATTTTGGGGACCTTCGCCTTCTCCCTCGCCGCCACCACCGCCTTCGCCGGTACCGCCACCACTACCACCGCCGGAACCATTCCCGAATCTATTCAAGTGGTTAATGACGATAATTGCATCCAACGGTGTAATCTTGCCGTCACCATTCACATCGATCCATTCATCGCCCCCAGCACCTTCCGAATTCTCGGGAGCGTCCCCCAAAGGTCGAATGCCACGATTGTTTAGTTCGTTAATAATTCGTAGCCCATCGCGGGGCGTGACAATTCCATCGCCATCGACATCGACGGGCAGATTATTATTTCGCCATGGCGCGCTATTAGGCGTCACCGACAATTGAACCGATCGTTTTATTTGGCTGCCCGATGCGAGTGATGTTGCGGTAATTTCTAGAGGTATTTGTGACTCCGTTTCAAACGAGATGAATTTGCCCGGTTTGAGTCGCAACGTACCATCGATTGCTTCGAAACGAGGATCGCTAAATGAGAACTCGTATTTTTCGTTCACATCTTGATCTTGGACAGTCAACGCACCTACGCGGAATCCGCGAACTCGCTCGATCACATTTGTCTTCGTCAAATGAATCGCAACTGCTGGATCGTCGCGATCTTCGACTTGCACGGTGACCATCTTAGAAAAGCGTTCATTGCCCTTGTCTACGGCAGTCATCACAACGTCAATCGAGGATTGGGACTCAAAGTCGAGTGACTGACCTGGGGCTAGCCGTAGTCCGCCGTCTAGAACAATAAATCGATTGTCGGAAATTTCCCACGAGTACTGATCAGAACTATCTGGGTCGATAACGTTTAAGCCCCCGACAAGTCCGCCGGAATCATTCTCATCCACGGACGGCGAGTCAATCGTGAAATCCGTCGGCGCGTCGTTTTCGTCGCTTACGTTAATTGTAATTGTCTGGGAAATGGTGTCGGAGGGTTCTTTTGTGTCTTTGGCGACGATCTCAAGCACAATCGAAGATTCGGATTCGAAATCGAATTGAGCATCTTGAGCGATCTTCAAAATGCCGCCCACGACAAAAATGCGAGGATCGTCGACTGTAATTTCATAGATTGCGCCGGGATCGGGATCCACAACGGTGATGACGCCGATTTCCTGGCCGGCGATGATTTTCTCACCGATTTCAATCGGCGGGGTGTCGATGGAAATTGGCGCGTCATTGACTGGAGAGATATTCAAAGCGATGGTTTGTGGATTCGCCCAGTCACGTCCATCGAAAGCTTGAACGACCAATGAATCCGAGCCATAAAAATTCGGATTCGGCAAATAGACTCCACCTGCTGATGGCGACCACGCAATGGTGCCATAGTGCGGTGGATTCGACAAGAAATAGTGCACGATATCTCTGTCGGCTTCGGTCGTCAGATTTCTAAGTAGATCGATACCAATCGGAATTGAAACATCCTCAGTGCTGGTAATGTTAGTACCTTGCATAGAAGGCACTTGATTTCCACCAGTCAGCCTTTGTCCAATGTCGTGTCGTTTGCGATCTGTTGCACTTAACAATTGAACGGCCGTGGGCTTTGTAATTGCAATATCATGCACATACATGCCATCGATTGAGAATGCGGCAAAACGCGTGCTGAATTCGCCGGTAGATATCTGCTTACCGGCCATCGAAATTGGCGTGGACGAGTTCAATCCTGCGTTGATGGAATAAGCTTTCGTCCACTGCTTGGTGCTCCAGGCCTCGATGACATTCGCCGATGTCTTCGAGCCCGATAGCAATTGACCGCGTACCGAATCGAAAGCGATAGGGCCGATCGAGTTGGTCAGCGTAGCGACTTGTTTGAGTTTGGCGGGGACATTGAAAACCCGTACACCCGACGTCGCCGACTCAATGGCAATGAGCGTTCCAGTCTGATTGATTGCCCAGGATGAAAACGCTCCGGAAACAAA
>JANMNK010000782.1:0-6046 GCA_031373875.1 Pirellulaceae bacterium
GATTCCGCGGTCCCCACAAAACATTCGTTGCGATTGCCCGCATCCCACCTTAACGAAGAGCGAATGATGTATCGCCAAGCATCAGCCCACAAAAAATCTCCCGCTGCAAGTTCATCGAGGTTGGGGTGTTCGAATTTTCAACAGACACTGGCAATTCACCGTCGTCATCTACTGCAAGCTGGAGCGATTGGTGGGCTTGGGATGGGACTGTCGGACTTGTGGAGCAAGTTGGCGGTGGCGCAAGCTTCGCCACAGATAAACACGGGGCGAGCCAAGGCTTGTATCTTCCTCTTCATGTGGGGCGGACCCAGCCAGCTTGATACGTTTGATCTTAAGCCTAACGCGCCCAACGAAGTACGCGGTCCCTTCAAGCCTATCTCGACGTGTGTTCCTGGGATTCAGATCTGCGAACATTTTTCGCGGCTTGCAAATCATATGGACAAGGTCGCATTAATTCGATCGCTGTCGCACGACGATCCGGCACATCTATCGAGTGGTCATGCGACATTTACCGGTCAAAACGCGCCGGTTCTCAAGAGCGATGATACGCCCCCGAGCGACAAAGACTCTCCGCATTTGGGCGCATTGGTATCCAAAATTCAACCCGCAAATTACGGATTGCCTTCGTTTGTCACAATTCCGTGGAAAGCGTTTCATCCCTCAGCACCGGGAGGCGAGGCACCGGGGCAACATGGCGGATGGTTGGGGTCAGCGCATGACGGTCTACTTCTGACAGGCGATCCCAACGCAGCAGATTGGCGGCCCGCAGCCCTGACGTTGCCAGCCGATTTGGCTGTTGAACGGCTTCAATCGCGAATGGATTTGCTCAACTTGCTAGACCAACAACGACATAATCTGCAGCAGTCAGCGGGGATAGTCGAGATGCATCAGCATCAGTCCCGAGCCGTTGAGTTGCTGGGCTCAACGCAGGTCCGAGGTGCATTTGATTTGACGCGCGAGACGGATGCCGTTCGTGAACGCTACGGTCGCAACATTCATGGTCAGTGCGTTTTGCTGGCGAGGCGACTTGTGGAGCACGGCGTGCCGTTGGTCACTGTCAATTGGCACAACGACGGAAAGAATTTTTGGGATACGCACGGCGATAATTTTAATCGCTTGAAGAACGATTTGATTCCACCGGCGGATCGTGCCTTGTCGGCGCTCCTGGAAGATTTGCAGCAGCGTGGGATGTTGGACGACACGCTTGTAGTTTGGGTAGGTGAATTTGGACGTCGACCTCAGATCACAGCGAGTAATGCGGGCCGGGAACATTGGCCCTACTGTTACAGCGGGATGCTTGCGGGTGCGGGCATCCAAGGCGGCGCGGTTTACGGCGAAAGCGACAAGCACGCTGCGTATCCCGTAGTCGATCCCGTGAGCCCTCAGGACTTTGCGACGACCGTTGTCCATGCGTTAGGTATTTCGCCGAACTTGATGCTCACGGACCGCGAAAACCGTCCGCATCGAATTACCGCGGGCAAAGTCATCGAACGCCTCTTTTGAAAAACTTTCCATTGATTGAAAAGCACGTTCCAAGCGTAAGATGCTAAGAACAAATACGCTTGTGGCTGACTACCAAACGCAGCATTGGCAATTTTCGTTCTAAGCAACGATTTCTTTGAGAACTTTCCCATGGACATCGGTCAAGCGGAAATCACGACCTGCGTAACGGAAAGTCAGACGTTCGTGATCGAATCCAAGTAGGTGCAGCATGGTTGCATGCAAGTCGTGAGCACTCACCGGATTTTCGACGGCTTGGAAACCGAATTCGTCCGTGCTGCCGTAGGTCGTTCCCCCTTTAATTCCACCACCCGCCATCCATACCGAAAATCCATAGTGATTGTGATCGCGGCCTTGTTGTGCTTTGCCATCGCCGCCAAGCTCAACGGTTGGGGTACGACCAAATTCGCCACCCCACAGGACGAGTGTCTCATCAAGCATGCCTCGCTGTTTGAGATCGGTGAGAAGTGCAGCGATGGGCTGGTCGATTTCCGCCGCGAGCTTGCGATGATTTTCTTCGATTTGCGTGTGATTGTCCCAGGGCTGCCCTGCACCATGCCAAAGCTGAACATAGCGAACGCCTCTTTCCACTAAACGTCGGGCGATCAAAGTTTGTCGTGCGTGAACGCCCGCGCCGTACATATCCACGACGTTTTTCGGTTCCTTGGAAATGTCAAATGCATCGGCCGCTTCCATTTGCATGCGGAACGCGAGTTCAAAGGATTGAATTCTCACTTCAAGGCGTGAATCCGTTCGATCCAAACGATGTTGCTGGTTCATTTTCTGAAGCAGCTCCAGTTGTCGCCGTTGCGTCGTGATCGACGCATGAGGGCTGCGAATGTTTTCGATCAGTCGTTCAAGCTCTTGGTGTTGCGGGTCGACAAAGGTTCCTTGTAGGGCCCCCGGCAAAAATCCCGCTTGCCAATTTTCCGTATCTTTGATCGGATAACCATTCGGGCACATTGCAATGAAGCCCGGTAAGTTTTGATTTTCAACGCCCAACCCGTACAGTACCCACGCTCCCACGCTGGGCCGGGGCTGAACGGAGTCGCCGCAATTCATCAACATCAGCGATGGTTCGTGATTAGGAACTTGGGCGTACATCGATCGAATCACGGCGATGTCATCGATATGTTCCGCCGTCTTGGCAAAGAGATCGCTTACCTCGATGCCGCTTTCGCCATATCGCCGGAACTTAAACGGCGAAGGAAAAGCTGCCCCCGTTTTTCGCTCGGTGGTCAAGTTGATCGGTATGGCTTCCCCGGCATATTTTTGTAGCGAAGGTTTCGGGTCAAACGTATCGACATGCGAAGGACCACCGTTCAGGAAAAAATGGATGACACGTTTGGCGCGACCCGGAAAATGCGGCTTCCCAGCAGCGAAAGACGACGGCAACTCACCGGCATTGGCGGTTCCGTTACGGATCGACTCATCAGAAAACAAGGAAGCGAGCCCCAACGCGCCAACTCCCAGTCCCGACCGTTGCAGCAACGACCGACGATTGAGCGGCTTGTTGGGAAGGTTCGTGTTATCCATTTCCGGTATCCATCTGGAGTCGCGTGGTTTGATTACTGAACGATTAAAGACTATCGCACCTAGTCCACAAACATCCATTCATTTGATAATAACAAGACTTGAGCAAGCTGTTCGAGTGGCGTCAGCAATTGAACAGGCGGCCCTGAGAAATCTCGAGCAGCGTCCCATCGGCGAAGTTGACTTGTAATGGGAGTAGAAGCTGCTCCGCCTGATTCTAATTGTGCTGCAATGCTTCCCTCGGATTGTGGAAGTTCCGCAATCACCGGTGCCCAAAAGTGTTGGTCACTGTTAAGTTCACCAAGGATATCTACGACAAAATCAATCGACTCGCCTGCTTGAACCGAAATTGAATCGATATCCATTTTAGCTTCCGTGTGAAGAACGTTTGCTGTTTTGAGAACGCCTTGTCGGCTGGACAGAACATGGCAGCGAATTCCGTCGCTCACATTCGGCTCATGCTTGACGGTACTTCGAATGCGAATAGTCATCGACGCTGGTGACGTCCACCGACGAACCGAAGCGTGTTGCAAATCGTTTCCAGGATGGCCACCCAGCGCAGTCACTTGCGCCCATCCTAACGACGCGTCGGGCCAAGTGGAGCCACCTTGCCAAGCCGTTCCTGTAAAATGTGGTAACGGTTTGAAGTTTTTGAGAGTTACGGAACCCGGATCGATTTCGCCAAAACCATATTTCCAGTCCAGCGTTTCTTTGGGCGGTAATGGTGAGGATTCTTGTTGACTTGCAGCCACGAATTCAACGGCATCCGATTCTTCTGAGGCCGATGGTGCTCGCTGAAGAATAGAACGGTAGAGTTCACCAATGGTGCTGTGCAAGTCCTCGCTGGAGTCTGAGCTCGAAAGTCTCATTGTCAAATCCCGTGCGCGTCGGGCGATGAAAGGATGATTCATAACGAATAAGGCCTGTTGAGGAACCGTGGTTTCGGATCGCGACGGAATGTGAAGGTCTGGATTCGCAAAATCAAACATGCGAAAAGTTGGCGGTAGGAACTGACGATCGACCAATCCGTACAAGCTGCGGCGAGGGTTCAACGGGGACGCGGCCAGCATATCTGCTGATCGACCTTTCATACGCAAATCCAAATCACCAGCGACCATCAGCGCGGAGTCTCGCATTTCTTCAAACGACAAACGTCGCGCGTTCATTCGCCATAACAATCGGTTTTGCGGGTCTACTTTCTGAGCGTGCTCCAACTCGCTTGGATTTGTTGGGCCGGATGAATTTTGCTGAAAGGTCGCCGACATCAAAATCAAGCGGTGAATCGATTTGGTGCTCCACCCTTGCTCTATCAGATATTGCGCTAAATAGTCGAGCAATTCTGGATGGCTTGGAGGATCTGCTCGAATGCCGAAGTCGCTTGGAGTCCGCACGAGCCCAGTTCCGAAGTGATGTGACCATATACGGTTCACCCAAACGCGGGCTGTGAGTGGATTGCTCGGATCGATGATGGCTTGTGCCATTTCCAATCGTCCACTCCCCGATTGAAACTTCTTGGCATCTTTTCCTTCGATTGCGGTCAAGAAATGACGAGCGACATCCGCACCTTTGTTAGCCGGGTTACCGCGTTTAAAAATGCGTGGCTCTATTAGTGCATCTCGATCGAACAGGGCAACCGAATAAGGCAGTCCGTACGGTGATTGAATTAGCCAACGATCGACTTCGCCTTGGAGTCGCCACAGTTCCGTACAGTTCCCCGAATCGAAATAGTATTCGATATTGACGACCGGCTCATTGGGAACCAGAAACGGGGAGAAAGGGGCGTACAAGATTTTGCGAAGTAATTCGTCATCACGATTGGCAAGCTCTGTGACTGGGGTTCCGTCTGCTTTGGGTTGTTTTAACGCTTCTTGCCAAGCCTGATCGATGTCATTAAAAACTCGGGCATACCGTTCTGCCACCTCTCGCAACGACGCAGGTGGAGTCGCAAAAGCTTGTACGATCCGAGGATTGATTTTCTCGGGCGGCTTTTGGCTGAGTTGATTTGCTGTGTCCGCCAGCAGCGAACCGTGAGGTGAATTTTGGATGGCTGCAACGAACTCGCGCCATGCGATAAAAACAGTGTCATTTTCGCGAGCCGCACCCGCCAGGAATCTCTCAATTCGCCGAATGAACGCGGGGATAAGGTCCGTCGCGGTGAGTACCGTATCAAATCCTTCTTCAGGATATTTGTGCAGTTCTGTTTGCGAGATGAGATAATCGGCAATTCGTTGCCTAACACGCGCGGACGCTTCCTCGCGGGCCGTCGCTAGCTTGTCGGCCAGGGCCTTTTGACGCTTCTGCAGTTCTGCTTGGAAAGCTACGTAAGCTTGATCGTTGTTGTTCGCTTCATCGAGTGCAACTAAACGTTCTTCGCAGTTTTGAAATACGCCGTACAGTGAATAGTAATCGGCCGTTGGAATTGGGTCGTATTTGTGATCATGACAGCGGGCGCAACTGGCGGTTAGGCCCATTGTACCTCGCGTAACGACATCGATTCGGTCGTCGATAATATCATGTGAGACGCCAAGGAATCGTCGACCGAGCGTCAAGAATCCCATGGCTGCAAGGGATTGCCGATCGCTAGGCGCGGCTTGATCGGCCGCGATCTGCAAAAGCAGGAACTGATCGTATGGCAAATCGGAATTCAGGGCTTGTACAACCCAATCCCGAAACGCGGGAGCTTGAACGAAGAACCGTTCTTCGCGAGCGTATACGTAACCTTTGGTATCCGAGTAACGAGCGACATCCAACCAATGCCGAGCCCAATGTTCACCGTATCGCGGCGACTCAAGCAGGCTGTCGATCAATTTCGCGTAGGCTTCGGGATCGGGATCGGCGACAAACTGTTCGACTGCTTCAGGAGTCGGAGGAATTCCCCAGAGGCTGTATGTCGCGCGACGAATGAGTGTTCGGCGGTCGGCTGGACTCGAAGGCGATAAATCTTGAGCGTCGATTGCTGCCAAGATAAAGTTGTCGATCGGAGTCTTGCACCAAATCGGGTCGGATGCAGCAG
>JANMNK010000832.1:0-3028 GCA_031373875.1 Pirellulaceae bacterium
TAACGAAGCTGCCTTTTGCAACAATCGACCACGATCATAAGGCGAGATTTTCTTCCAGGCTGGAAACGCATGCCGTGCTGCTCTTACAGCCTCGTCGGCATCTGCCACCGTACCAGCAGGGAACTGGCAAAGGATTTGACCCGTTGCCGGATCAATCGAGGGCAACGATTCACCGTTCGACGCCTCGCGCCAGCGACCCCCGATTAGCATCCGTGCAGGCTTGCTGATAAAGTTCTTGGTCGATGGCAGTATTTCGGGTTTAACGATCATCGTGGATTCAATATTGAGGTTGATCAAAATCGGGATAACCACCGGTGTCAGAAGATGGACCGGGAAACCCGATTCTCTGCCACACACCTGGGTCGCTCAAATACAGTGCGCAAACATCGGCACGTATTTGCCGAAAGAATGCTGGAGACTGAATCGCTAACGCGGCGATCACTTCACGAACTTGCTTTGGATCCAGATCGTTCGCTTCACAAAAGAACATGGTCGACGAAATATCTTTAGCGGTTTTTAAACCTTCGATATACACCGAAGCGTAAGGACTGCGGCGCATGCGTTCGGCAATTCCAGGCCCTGCGTGAACTGCTGCGGCACCGGCATCGCGTTCGTCTTGCGGGATAATGCCATTGGCCAAGACGGCGAGGACGGCAATGTCTTGGAGTGTAATCGTGGGCTCGTTCATATCTCGCCTTTCTTGCCCAAATCGATGATGTGCGTTGACGCACGATCGGCGATTGCCATAGCAGTCAACGTCGGGTTCACGCCGGAGCCAGTAACGAAAACGCTTGTGTCGCAGATGAAAAGATTTTTTACATCGTGCGTCTGACAGAATGCGTTAACGACCGACTTTCTCGGATCATTTCCCATTCGGCAGCTTCCCATGGCATGCGCACCATAGTTGAGGCCAATCGTCACTTTCTTTGCGCCAGAGGCGTCCATCATGTCTGCAGCTTTGTCACGTGCTGCTGCGGCAAGCTTCACGTCATTCTCGCCCCATCGATACGTAATTTTCGCTACGGGTAAGCCACGACTATCTCGCAAATCAGAATCAAGCTCCACCCTGTTGTGTTCATCCGGCAAGCCTTCTGCATGAGCCCACCACGCTGCCGTGTAAGGATAGGAATGCAGGAAATCCTTTAACTCCTGTCCGTACATAAGGCCACTAAGGTTGCCAAACGTGACCGGCGTCATCATGTAACTTAAGAGGATAAAGCCTCGGGCGTAGTCATTGCTTGGTTTTGGGTGATAGTAGTCTTGGACCATGACATGCCCCATCTGCATTCCCTTGAAGGCATTGATCCGCTCGTCAAAGGTACCGAAAACTTGCCATGTTGGATGGCTCATAAAGTTTTTGCCGACGAGGCCGCTAGAGTTCGCCAAACCGCCCGACATGAGCAACAATCGCGGAGTCTCAATCGCGTGCGCTGCCAGCACGATAACCTTGGCCAAGGCACGATGCTCGCGACGCTTTGAGTCGAAATAAAGCACTCCAGTTGCCCGGCCTGCTTCAACTTCAACACGATGCACAAAAGACTCTGTAACGACACGAACTCCCAGCCGCTCAGCCTTTGCCAAGTAAGTATTCGCCGAGGTTGCTTTGGCCTCAGTCGGACAACCCGACGCGCACCAACCGCAATAAATACACGCGGGTCGTCCATCATATTCAATCGAGTTGATGGCGATGGGTGGCGCAAATGGATTCGCTCCAAGTTTGCGTGCTCCGCGTGCCAGCACCTGGGCGTGCCAATTCATGCGATGCGGTGGCATTGGCAGCGTGTAGTTCTCTGGAGCAAACGGTCCGCACTCGCCTGCCGCTCCAAGTTCGCGTTCCACCCTTTCGTAATGCGGTCGCAGATCCTCGTACCCAATTGGCCAATCAGCCCCAACACCCTCGGTTGAAGAAGTGCGAAAATCATCGTGGCTAAAGCGCGGTAAGACGCCGAGCCACGGTAATGTACCACCGCCAACGCCCATTCCCGCTTTCGGAATGACAAAATCAGTACCAACATGATTGCGAGCTTCGGACCACATGATTTTGCCGGCATTGGCTTCCGAATTTGCCAGCGCCTGATAGCCGCCAAATTGCTGTCCGGCTTCCAGTACCAAAACGGACAAGCCTGCCAATGCCAATCGATGGGCAACGAGCGAACCCGTCGGACCGGCACCGACAATGATTGCGTCATAATTTCTATCAGTGGAACGCTGCAAAGACTGGTTGAACATAGGGTGATAATGCCATACTCAAGTCGTAAAGGCTAGACGATCAACGGCAGCGATTTGAATATTTGCGGCGTTTGGGCCAAATTATCCTGTTGATCGTAAGTTAGATTCACGAGGCAAAAAATGTATCAGCGGACAGCATCGCCGTTCATTTTTGTGCACTTGGGTCGCCTGTCGGGGGCGGTGCTTGATCATCTACTGCGGGCGAGCCGAGTAGCTCTTGAAGGATAGGTTTCAATCCGTCTGCCCAAACTTGGTAGGACTTCTCAGTAAAGTGCAACCCGTCCTCCGACATGCCGGGCAACAACACACCCTTGGAATCAGTCAACTTGGCGTTGATATTCAGAAAGCGAACTTGTTTTCCCTCAGCAAGCTTTTCAAGTTGTTGGTTGATCCGTTCGATCGCTGGCGCTAACGAAGAATTTTGACTTCTCGGAAATACTCCAGTCAACACAACTGTGGAATCGCGCGATTTTTGATGCATTAGACCGATGATCGCTTCCATGGTTTTAACGACTTCTTCAATCTTGGAATCATCCGCGGGACCGTTCGCTGGTAAGTTGTTCGTACCGGCTTGCAATACGAAAACTTTTGGAGCGACTCCTTCAAGTTCACCGTTTTGCATTCGCCATAGAATGTTGTTAGTCGTATCGCCGCCCCAACCAAAATTGGCCGCGTTCCATCCGTGAAAGTTCTTCTTCCAATTAGCCAAGAACTGGGGATGATCCGTCGCACCCCAACGTCGAGTGATCGAATCTCCAACGAAGTATACGTCGATCTTGCCCTGCTTTGTTTTTTCGAT
>JANMNK010000842.1:0-4142 GCA_031373875.1 Pirellulaceae bacterium
GGGCGAGCTGAGTCAACAATCACGTGCCATCGATCTCGTTAGCCACCGACCTGTTCGAGTGAAACCGAGTGGCGATAGTAGTAGGCCTAAACCTCTGGCCGTATTAAGCAAGACGCGAATCCGTGCGATGTTAGAATTAAGGACGGCCGCTTGCCGGAAGTCCTTCCACCCGGACCGCCAGCGCCGTATGGGTCAAGAGCCATTCTCCCTTTCGAGGACAAAGGGAATAACCCGAACGATTTCCCCGACCCGGAACTGTCCCCATCCCTTGTAGATGTCGCCATTCTGAAAGGCTACATAAAAAGCGACAACGTGAGACGAACCGTTTGGCGCGTTATCCAAAGGATGCGCGTGAACGTAATCACTGCCATCCGCACTGATGATCTGAAGATGGCCGCGTGCTCCCATGTATGGCTTCAGGTTTTGTATCGGTCGCCCCTGCGAATCCAGCAGTGTGAATTGAATCGTCGCTTCTCCACTTTGTCCGGGCTGTAGCGTGATATCGGCATTCCAGCCCTCTCCTCGGACTCGTCCGGGCACGTTAGCTTGAAGTTCAGACGGCAGCGGCGATTCACCCTTGATATCAACTAGCGCCGAAGCTGTCGAGTGCGACTGGCCTTTTTGCTTAAAGTCAGCATAGAGTCGATAGGTTCCACCAACAGGAAAAGAGTACTGAACGATCAGCTTTCCATCAGGGCGGATTTGTGGGTGTAGGTGAGCGAATGTGTCTAGTTCATTTCGCACGATAACCAGATGGACCTGCTCATCGTGAATCGTTTCAAAATCCTTGATCACATTGCCTTCACTGTCTTTCAGCGTGAGTTGCAGTTCAGATGTCTGCCCCGCCTGCCGAACCGATTCACCGGCGACTGTAAGCGTTGTTTGGGCACTCATGTGTTTGGTTTCATGATGAGAACCATTGTGATGTGAACCGTGATGGTGATGAGTTTGCGATTGCATGATCGTTATTTCCTTTTCTGTGTAGTGATGATTTTCAAATCCAAGCCCGTTTGGACTGTGCGAACCTATGAACAACATCAGTGCTGCCATGGCAGCCATCAGCGAATCCTCGACGAGCGTTACGGTAGACATGGGCAGATTAAAGACCGTGCCGAGGCAGGCACAGCGAATCTTGCGTTTGGCGAGCAAGCTCTGAAGAACACCGATCGCACTGATCGACAGGACGACGAGCGTGACGGTGTTGGTCATGGTGGGCTTAAAATTGGTCAGGTAAGCCATTCCCAAGAGCAGCTCAATGAACGGGTAAACGTAGCCGTAAGACCGGAATCGTTTTGCGACAACGTCATACATTTGGTATGCGTCGGCAAATCCACGAATGTCAAGCAACTTGAAGAACGAGAAGACGAGAAAGAAGCCTCCCATGAAGTTGCTCATAGCTCGTTCCCAATCGAAGTTACCCGCACGAAGCTCAAATAGGGTAATTGTCCCGATCAGAAAAGCGAAAATCAGAATCAGGGGGAAATAGGTCTGAGGTGTCGACTGCTCGACTTGCGATTCCTGTGTCTGCGTTAATGCCGGCTCTAACTCGCCGAGCACCTTGAAGCCCGCTTTGGCCACTGCATCTCGGACTTTGACGCTCGAAACGTCTTCGCCAAGTACGGTCAGCATCTTTTCCGGGGCCGCTATGTCTACTTGCCATGAAGTAATCGAGGGCTCATTGTCCAAAAATGGTTTGACTGCCGCGACACACGAATTGCAGTTCAAATTGGTTCGAAAGTTCAATGTTTTGGCCATCTTATGTCCCTTTCCATTGGTGTATGCTTCACACTTTGTCGCTCACGTACGCATTGGCTGACGTAAGCACTTAAGCGGCGTTACAGACTTGCTTTGCAGCAGCACATCCTTCGCAATGACAGTCAATGCACTTGCATCGCATCGCGAAAACCAGGCTGACGTACTCGTTGCTGGGGTCCACTTCCGTTCGTAGAGCTTTAGTCAGCCATAGCGCCGTCTGTTTTCGCAGTCGATCTGCCATTAGCCTCAAGCGGGTTTGGAAAGCTAGTTCTTTGAACACTTTCATAGCGATGTCTCCCAGAATTCGCTCGGGTCGGCCGAGCACCGAAGAATTGAGACCAACGAATTCCCATTTCTGAAGGTGCAGACGCTGATGTTTCTGACGCGTTACAGTACCGGCAGAAAAATTTCGTTGTTCCAGCCAAATTCGCGGCTTATGAACTGGAATTCAACTTCTTGGAGAGAAGAGATAACGCAACGCCGAGGTGTTGAAGGCGGGCCCGTGTAATGCTTGTGAGATAGGGCACCTCTGTCCTGGGGAGGCCCAAGAAATCACGGCCTTTCCGGCTTTTTGCAAGTGCAATCAAGGCATCCGTGAGCGGCGCATGTCCGGCAAGACCGCTCGACTTCCGATCGCAAAGCCGCCCTTGCTCGATGAAGTCGAACTCTAGCGTTTCCTGCAGTGATGCCAAGAGCGTCCGCAGCCGAGGAGATGTCGTTTCCCTGGAGATCGACCCGCGAAATGAGTTCTGCATACTCAGACTTGAGTACTGCAATTAGTTCTTGTATGCATTCGCAAATGACTCTCTCGGTCTCAAGATCTGTCGTTTCGCCCGACTCGGAGAGTTGTTGTGCAAACCCATCCAGTTTCCTCTGGTTTGCAGCCTTCCGGCGATAATGGTCGACGACGGCGTTTCGTAGCAAACGATAAAACCAGGCTACGGAGCTTTCACGTTCGCGAATCTCATCCCCTTTGTCCAAAGAACGGACGAATGCGGACTGCAGAATCTCCTCGGCGTCTTCGAGACTTCCAACTCGCTTTTCAAGAAACCTGAGAAAGCGACGGTGGTTGGCCAAAAGAATTGTCGGTAGGCTTTCTAAGTTTTCATCGAGCGGATCGGATTCTGATGACATGATCTTGCTCCGATAAAGCCAGAATGGGTACGAGACAAGTTGTCAGGACCGTAGGACACAGCGAGCTGTTACGCAAGGACATAAGTTTAACGACTGTCACAAGCTCCAGTTTCGCTTGATCGCCTATCTTGGTCAATAAAGCGACCAGTCTGTTCCCGGAAAGCCAACAAGGGTCGAGCGCCCGATTGGATTCTTGGGCATTTTCGTAGCGAGCCAAGGTATCTAAACACTGACTTCAAATTGTACTGTCGCGTTGTTGAAACGCTCGCTCAGGTATGTCGCAAGGAGCCGTGAAAGTTCATCCCGCAACTATTTCGGCTCGGGGGCGATCTTTTTATTGTTCGTAAATCTGGTAGTGCATTTAAAACTTCTCTGTGGTTAATCGAGCTGCGAGCACCCTCCTATCAAGCAACAACGTCACCTCCGCTGTGTGACGTCACCTCCACGGAACAAGGTTGCTCCGACTGGTTGAGATTCGCTCGGACCAAGCGGCATTTGTTTCTTGCTCATCGGTTTTGACCGGAGATTTGTAGCTGCGAGGGCGACCAGTCCGCCGATGACGAGCCCAGAAACCCAGAGCCAGGGAGAGGTCGAGGTCAGCTCGGGGAGAGTGATCTTGCCGCCATCTCCGAGCCCATTCATCACCGTCTGCAGATTTGGGAAAAGCACTACAAACAGGCTCGCCCCGGTAAACATGCCGAGTACACCCACCATCGCATCACGTCTTCCCTCCCCACACCCGGCAACACTTGTTCCCGGACAGTACCCGAGAGTCGCCATACCGATTCCGAAACACACAGCCCCTCCGATCACGCCGCCAAACAGCAATGGTCGAATATGAAGGGACGCCAAGTCGTTAGAGACAAGCGCGTAGACCCCGACTGCACCGACAACAACGGCCGTGCCCATGGTCTTCACGACAGTCCAGTCCTTGAAAAGGAACTGCCCGACGATTACCTCGTATTTTGCAACCCGGCCTTTCTGAAGTAGAAAGCCAAAGATGACTCCAGTGAGAAGTCCCAGTGCAAGCTTTTCAGGTGCGTCAAACATGGTACGAGTCTCCCTTTCCGAACAACAGAAATGTCGTGATGGTCGCTACACCAAATGCGACAATGATAAAAAGCCAGCTTGAGACTGCGAGCTGCATCGTACCACTTATTCCATGTCCGCTCGTACAACCTTGAGCAAGCCTAGCTCCGAACATCATCAATGCACCGGCCAAGAAAGCCACGGCTAATCGAAGCGATGCGCTT
>JANMNK010000881.1:0-1820 GCA_031373875.1 Pirellulaceae bacterium
CATCAACGTTCGGCCAAAACCAAAGTACTGGCATTTCTAGTTGAGCAACAGATTCCAATGTTGACTCGACTTGGCTTCGGGCATGTTGATATTCCGAAGTTACAGGATGTTGCATTACGACCAAATAGCCATTTGATAAATCGAGTTTTGCACCCACTCCCCCATACTTCGCAATCGGATCGAAGTCTAAAGCCGGAGCTCGTGTTATTTCATCGGCGAGGTCAATCGAGGGACAGCCCGTATTAAAAACACTCGACGGGTCTTCGCCCATACGGAAAACACGTTCACGAGCACCGGATGAGGCAACAAGATGAATATCCGAAAGTTTAGTGACTGCATGCCGGACTTTTTCATCAATAGATCCGGTAACTTCGCCGCCTTGAATATGGGCGACCGGGATGTTCATATACGCACCCGCAATCGCAGTTGCAATTGTCTCATATCGATCAGCGATCGTCACAACGATATCAGGTGCCAAATTAAGAAAGGTCGTTGCCAACTCCATGACGCCTATGCCGGTCGTTTTTGCCATCGAGGTTGGATTTTCCCCCTCGAGAACCATGAAAACTCTCCCGTTGATTACAAACCCATCATTTACAATCTGATCAACGACACTTCCATAACGATCCAACAATGCTGAGGCAGCAACCACGAGTTGGAGTTCGAGATCGGGATGCTTTTGAATCGCCGCTAACGCAGTCTTGACACGACTATAGCTAGGGCGAGCAGTAATCACGACACAAATTTTTCGCTTCTTTGACATAGAATCAATCAGTCTCGCATTCTGCCCATATTCCATGACAGACGCGAAATCGCAGAAATACTCTTTAATATTGGCATAAAAATTTACAGGAAATCGTCTTGGTTGAAGAAATGATCTTTGAGTACTCCGGCCCGTAGCACCTTGCCTACTAGGGACTTTGCGTTCTTTGCACTCCAGCCAGTACCGGGTTTCTTAAATGCTAGATCTTCTTCGGTCAAAACATGTCCGGCAATCAATTCGCGGGAAGCAACGATGCTTTTGCTAAAAAGGGCATGTAACGGTTCAAGTGCTCGTGCTTGAGCATCTTTGTCAACAGGATTCTGTAAAGCTGCAGTAACACTGCGAACGGAATTGACCATTTCTGCCGTCTGCTCAAATGTCAGACTTGCTTTCGCATCAGGTCCGAATTGTCTCTTCGAGAATGCAACGTGAAATTCGAGCATCGATGCACCTAAGACCGTTGCTGCTATACATGGAGTAATTTCACCGCTATGGTCGCTTAGACCGATAGGACATCGAAATCGAGTGAGCATTTCCTGAATGACATTGAGCCCCCATTTCTCTGGTGGACATGGATAAGAGGTCGTGCACTGAAAAATGCCGTAGGTACCTTTGCAGGATTCGATGAAGGAAATTGTTTCGTCAAGCTCTCGCCAACTGCTCATTCCACTTGATATGAGCAGCGGCTTGCCTGTTTCGCACATTCTCTCAAGCATTGGAAAATTCGTTAACTCACCAGAAGCGACTTTCCAGGCAGGTACTTCACATTCGCTGAGCCATTCGACCGCCAGATTGCTAAACGGCGAACTGAGGAACAATAAGTTCTTTTCGCGTGCATGAGCAGCCAATTCAAGCCATTGCGTTTTGCCAAATGACGTTCTCTTCCAATAGTCAAATCGGGTCGCATCTTGCGGGAAAACTCGGACTCGGAATTTTTCTTCCGTGGTGCTTTCTTCTTCGGCAATATGTGTTTGGAATTTTATAGCGTCAACGTGGCAGTCAGCGGCAGCATCAATGTAGGCATGCGCCGCTCCGAGACTCCCGTCGTGTGCGAGCC
>JANMNK010000909.1:0-4095 GCA_031373875.1 Pirellulaceae bacterium
TGGTAGCACACCCTGGTAGCACACCCTGGTAGCAAGGCTCCAGCCTTGCTACCCACTGGCAATGCAGGCCCCTGCCTGCCACCCCGCACCCCAGCCTACAAAGCAGGAATTGATCGCAACAGGTAAAATACTGACGCTAACCCAGCGCATGATAACGCTACGTCACCAAGCCCTTGGTAACCAGCATGAACACATCCTCGAGCGTCGGATCTTTGTCGTTGAACGATTTCATCTTTGCACCGCCTGCGAGCAGTTGCTCCATGAGCTCGGCCAAGCCGGCGTCGTCGGTTTCTAACTCGGCGACGATACGCGTTCCTTCGACATCGATTCCTCGCAAGTGTGGTGAACTGCGAACGATGGAAACTCCGGCGTCGGCGTTCTCGGTAAAGCGAATTTCAACGATCCGGTTCCGGCGAATCTGACGATAGACTTGATCAATGGGGCCGTGCATCAGCAATTGACCGCGCTCGATAACTCCAATCGAGGTGCAGCAATCCGCCAACTCGGATAGGATGTGGCTGCTAATGAGAATGGTCTTACCCATTCGGCGAAGCTCTTTCAGCAACGCTTTGACTTCGATACGCGCTCGAGGATCCAGACCACTCGTCGGCTCATCCAAAATGAGAACGGGGGGATCGTGAACAAGCGTCTTGGCCAAACACAATCGCTGCTTCATCCCGCGCGACAAGCCGTTGACATAATCGTCCCGCTTGTGGGTCAAATCGAGCAACTCCAACACATCGCCAATGACTTGTTTGCGCTGAGTTCGCCCAATTTGATAAGCTACGGCAAAAAAATCTAAGAACTCCCAAACCTTCATCCCGTCGTAAACACCAAAATCGTCGGGCATATAACCAATGCTGCGACGGACGGCCATCGGGTCTTTGGTAACGCTGTGACCATTCACCGTACCATCACCGCGCGTTGCCTTGAGCAGCGTCGCCAAAAATCGAATGGACGTGCTTTTGCCTGCACCGTTCGGTCCGATAAAACCGAACATCTCCCCAGCATCGATCTTGAGAGATAACGACTGAACCGCGGTGAATTCTCCGTAGTCCTTGCCGAATTCGAAAAGCTCGATCATGCGTTCTTTCTAGTTGCTTGAAAGATGAGTAGAAAAGTCTGCGTCAATTGTGGTCAATCATTTGAAACTACTATGGTATCGATTCTCATCCAACTTTACTTGCTTGCCGGCAGCATTTTTTCAAAGTCGTCCTCAGACAGCACGTGCACGCCCAGTTCCTGAGCTTTTTCCAATTTGCTGCCTGCTTTATCGCCCGCAATCAAATAACTTGTATTCTTCGAAACACTCCCGCTTGCCCGTCCGCCATATTTTTCAATCAAGCCTTCGATTTCGTCTCGCGTATATTTGGTGAGCGTCCCGGTAACGACCATGATCTTTCCTTCAAAAACACTGCTTGCTGCAGTTGCTTCTGTTTTCTCTTCGGACAACACAACGCCCGCCTCACGAAGCTGCCTAACGGTTTCTTGGCCTTCTTCGCTATGGAAATAATCGTAGATGCTTTGGGCTATGATGCTACCAACTTCGTTCACCTGCGAAAGCTCTTCTACCGAAGCTGCCATCAAATTTTCAATCGTCTCAAACTGCTTCGCCAGGACTTGCGCGACTCGCTGTCCAACATGGCGTATCGATAATGCATTAAGTACTCTCGACAGTCCGCGGTGTCGGCTATCGCGAATCCCTGCGACAAGCTTTTCGGCAGACTTGCGCCCCATGCGATCCATTCCCTCGAGCTGCTCGACGGTCAAGGCATAGAGGTCTCCAAAGCTATTCACGGTTCCGCTATCCACCAACTGATTGATAATTTTTTCGCCCAGCCCTTGAACGTCCATGCAATCGCGGGTTGCGAAATATCGCAGACGTTGCCGCCATTGTGCTGGGCAATTTCGCGACGCGCAGCGGATATACACGCCGCCTTGATCCTTGACCAATGGGCTGCCGCACTCGGGACACACTGTTGGAAACTCGTACTCGGGCAAATCGGCTTCCCGTCGATGTCGCTGGACGCGAACGATATGTGGAATGATCTTGCCAGCTTTTTCAACAATTACCCAGTCGCCGACTCGGATATCCTTTCGCCGGATCTCCTCGGCGTTGTGCAAACTGCATCGACTGACGGTGGTGCCGGCTAGCTCCACGGGCTCAAGTTCTGCAAGCGGTGTTATGACGCCGGTCTTGCCAATCTGCGTTCGAATTTCGTTGACGCGAGTTTCCGCCTCATACTTTTCCAATTTGTACGCAATCACCCAACGCGGGCATTTCGACGTACTGCCTAGTCGTTCGCGCTGTTCCAGAGAATTGACTTTGATTACCAACCCATCGACTTCGAAATCCAATTCGTGCAAACGCGAAATAAGTTCTTGGCAGTGTTCAAGCACAGCATCAACGCTCGACAGGCACTTGACCTCAGGCGTCAAGGGCAACCCCATGGCGGCAACCGCTTTCAAAAAGCCCATGTGCGTGTCCGCCTGCAAACCTTCGACATACCCAACACTATGCACAAAAAACCGAAGCCGACGCTCCGCGCACAGTTTTGGATCCAATAAACGAATAGTTCCGGCCGAAACGTTTCGCGTGTTCTTAAAAGCCGCCTCGCCTGCTGCGGTTCGCAGATCGTTCAAACGGACTAAATCTTGATTGGTCATGTACACTTCGCCGCGAACTTCCAAGTACGGCGGAGGATTGTTTCCCAATAACCGTAACGGCACTCCCAGCACAGTACGCATGTTATGCGTTATGTCGTCGCCGATTTCCCCGTTCCCCCGCGTGACGGCCCGAACTAAGACGCCGTGTTCGTATATCACAGACGCCGCTACGCCATCGACTTTAAGCTCGACAACCCATTCGATCGGCTCGTTCTTGAGTAACTTGACGGTTCGATCAAAATACGCTCGGAGTTCTTGTTCGTTGTACGTATTCTCGATCGACAGCATTGGCAAACGATGGCGCACTTGCTGAAGTTCGCTGACGGGCGCGTCACCTATTCGCTGCGTTGGACTGTCATCGGTGATAACTTCTGGGTGTTCAGTCTCGAGTTTGCGAAGTTCGTCAAATAAACGGTCGTACTCCAAGTCCGAAATTTCCGGCTCCGCCAAGACGTAATAACGGTAATCGTGGTGGCGAATCTTGACGCGCAACTGCTCTGCTTTTTCGTTCCAGTTCTGACTCATGAACGCCCATTCGCTTACTAAGACTTTCGTCGTGAAAAAGATCACGACGCGATCGCTTACGACAAATTTCCAGACTCGTTAGGATACGGCACTGCACTCAGGACGTTGGGCCATTGGTCGATGGTCGGCAGAATTTGGAATGAGGCACAGCATCTTCATGACTGTGTCCCCCGTGTTTCGAAATTGGTGGACATCGTCGGGAGCAACGTAAACGACATCGCCCGCTCGCAAAGGCCGTGGAGCATCGCCGTCCAGCACTTCGCCTTGGCCTTCCAAAACATAAATTTCATGCTCATAAGGATGATTGTGATGCGGCGTGTATCCTCCAGGCTGCAACTCGAACTGTCGCATTGCGAAATTGGGGGCACCGTCGGATTGACTTAGGAGCCAACGAACCTGACAGCCACTTGCTCCATCCATCTGTACATTCTGTAAAGCAACATCTGACGACGATTGAACTTTCACGACAAAGTCTCCCAACTGCGAATTTCGAAGGAACGGAATGGAAGCCAAGGAACGAAATCAGCTCCGACGATATTATTACCGAATTACGACGATCCTCAATGCGCCCAAATCTCAATTTGAAAAACGACTTCTACCGAAATCAAGCATCAATCAGGCTTCGTTTATACTGCTCGGGCCTGTTTCGCATTGACGAACCGGGATTTTAATTCAAGGATACTTGTCGAAGTCATTGGTTGAGACATAGACAACGAGGTAGGTCAGCGACAGTAATTCCTGACTTGCGGCACGATCGCCAGTGGAAAGCGTCATACGTTCAATCAGCTTTGACCCTTCGTTTCGCATTGCCTTTGTAATTAAACAATCTCTTGAAAATCAATTTCCCTGCGATTGCATGTCATCCGAATATCTGCTGGCCATAGAAACCACCTGTGACGAAAC
>JANMNK010000890.1:0-2241 GCA_031373875.1 Pirellulaceae bacterium
GGGAGATAGCGGACCGGCAAGTGCAGCGGAGATGAATGAAGCTTACAGCATCGCGGTTGATGGCTCGCAGTTGTTCATCGCCGATTTAAAGAACCAACGGATCCGACTTGTTGATTTGCCAACCAATCGAATCAGTACGATCGCGGGCGACGGCCGCAAAGCGAAACCACTCGATGGAGGATTCGCGCACGAACAGCCACTGGAAGGTCCACGTTCGCTGGCGGTAGACAAAGATAATCTTTGGATTGTCCAACGCGAAGGCAACAGTGTGTGGCGAATCGACCGCGCGACGGGAAAAATCTATCACGTTGCTGGAACCGGCCGCAATGGTTTTTCTGGCGACGGAGGTAAAGCAACAACAGCCGAGCTGAATGGTCCCAAAGGCATCGCAGTCGATCCAGGCCGCTTCGTTTACATCGCCGATACGGAAAACAATGCCATTCGGCGAGTGGATTTAGCATCGGGAGTAATCGAAACGGTCGTCGGTTCATCCAAGGGAGAAAAAGGATTCAACGGAGACGGCCCCAACGTGACGGAGCGACTCTTGTCTCGACCACACGGAATATGTTTGCTTGGCGATAAATTGATCCTAGGCGACTCCGAAAACCACCGAGTCCGCGCCGTCTCCAAGTAGCCACTTCGTAGCACGTGAGAGCTCGTGGAAAAACGATACCTCGTAGCAAGGCTCCGGCTTTGCCACGCCCTGCATCGCCGGCTCCTGTCGGCTCCCCGCTAACAAATCGTTTCACCCGGACGCCCCAAATTCTACCGCCGATAGCGACATGCACCACAACAAAAAGAGCAGCGAAGTGCTAAGGCTTGTCAGCATCAGGTTTATCTACGGGTCTAAATTCAAGTAACGATTTCTCCGCGATGCTAGCCAAAAATTTGCGGTCGGTAGCACTCCCCGCCGCGTACGGGAATTCTGCGAACTTGTTGGCGTCAACGCCGGTAATCCGACCTGCGATAACACAGGCCGTCAAGAAAGCGCCCAACGCAGATTGGTGATTCCCGTCGCTTTCGTACAGCGGTAGTTTGGGTTGTTCGGCAATCGCTAAATCCCAAGCGACCGCGACGGGAGCGATACTCACACCGACTTCGGCGGCCATTTCGCGATAGACTTTTTCTTGACGCTCGCCATCACCGGCAACACCATACAGGCCCCATTCGGGATAATAATAGACAGTTGCTCCACGCTCTTTTGCCATTCGCGCCAATTCCAGACCGTCTTTACGCGAATACTTGAAGCGACCACTCGCGCTGATCTTTTGTGCTTGCAGAATGACAAACTTCCAAGGACGCAATTTTATTTCTTTACGATACGATGTACTGCGAAAAACATCTTCGAGAAAATTGATTCGGATGAAGTTGCCGTATACGGATTTGTCAGGTTGAACAAACCGAATCATGTCACAGATTGTGCCTGTGAGATTATGGGCTTCGGTGTGACTGTTCCCGACAAAGAGGATACTGTAGTCGGCCTTCGTCACCCGTTCGGTTTCGCGTTTTTGATCAGCAATGTCTTGGCTCAGGATCACAGCCGGGTGGCTACAGCCGATTAACAGGAGACTCATCCACACTGGCACACAGCGTCGGCGCGCAAATGCAGTACAAAAAATTGACATGGTTTTCGTTCTCGATTCTTGTTGGGTACCTACCGGTCTCCCATGCCCCAGAAAACCAGAATACCAGAATCGAGTAAACCGATGTTGTATTTGGCAAGTGAACACGCCAAGCCAGTAACGGGCCGAGTTTTAACCGATTCGCAACTTTGATGGTTGTGTAACCAAGGGACGGCTTTTGCCCATGCTGCGGGCAATCACAGAGAGGATCTTAAGCGGGTGGTAGGAATTGCCTTACCCAACGTAGGACGGGTCCCAGTCCCGTCCCATTCAACTCGGACGGGCCTGGAGACCCATCCTACAGGTAAAATATTTCCTGCCGATCACCTTAAGCAAGTAGTTCTTTGATCACTTTTGCCGGAACAACGCCAGTCAGTTTTTGATCGAGTCCTTGGTATTTGTAGCTAAACCGTTCGTGATCGATTCCAAGCAAATGAAGCAACGTTGCGTGGAAGTCACGAATATGAACCGGGTCGCGAACAATGTTGTAAGAGGCATCGCATCCCCAGGACGACGATGCGAATTTGTAAACTAGTTTGGACAAAAATAAATACAAAAATTATTAAATTAAATTATTGACCTTTACAAAATGGTTATTTTTTCGTTTGATGGTACGAAC
>JANMNK010001073.1:0-12305 GCA_031373875.1 Pirellulaceae bacterium
ATTGGTCAAGCCGATCCTCGCTTAGATATTTTTCTAGGCTCGTTGTTTCGTTTCGAATGATGAGCAATGGTCTTCGACTGCTCGGCCAACGATTGATAAGGCCTTTCTACTCTCCATCGCCAACACGAAATTCAGCTTGGACGATGAACGAGCCTGCTGTTGGCTTGGCACAGACCTACTCGAGAGCCCGCACAAGTTACGGATTGGGTGCTGCCAGAGTTCCGTGATTGAGAAATCGAATGGTTGGCTCGATGGCTAGTGAGTCGCTCGGTAGAAATGAGTGCAACACCGGCACCGTCAGGGTTTCAGCTCCGGGTAGCGAAGTCTCCTCGAGTGTCACAACCAAATCCCCTTCGCGATCCATGAGCGGATTTCGCAACGAGGAATCGGATAGATCGCCTGCAATAATCGCAAACGGGACCTCAGGCACAGCCAGCCTTCGCTGGATCTTTTCCCATTGAGGCCCAAGCTCGATGCCGGATTTCCCCGTCAAGACTTCAAACAGCCCCATCCGCGAAAGTTTTGTAGCCAGGGAGCTACCATTATTTGGCGGACCCAGCATAACGACGCGATCAAGTCGAGGGAGAATGCCTTGCGGGTCTTCCAACAGCCAATCACCGATTGCATGTCGAACGACAATGTTACCTAGACTATGGCCAACAAAGCTCAGCTTGGGTTTACCAGGTAAATTCTCCGCCCAATCCCGAAACGCTGCCGCGTGATCGGCGATCGAAGCGCGTGTGCTGGCATAGCCAAACGCGGCGGGCTCTATTTTGCTTTCTCGTCGGATGGATTCCGCCAAGGAATTCATTGAGCTATTCGTTCGCATTAACCCATGAATCAAGACAACCACATGCGTGGCGTTGGGCGTATTGTCTGCCAACGCGATAGCGTCGAGCTCTTTTTGGCAGGCTTGTCGACCGCCCCAAGCCCGGCGCGTGTTCTTGGGGTCGAGCAATCGCCAATGGTCCGTCATGACATTATGTTGCAATCGCCATCCATGGTACCATCGATGATCAGTCCAAAATTGCTTGCCGCCCAAGGTAGGCAAAGGAAGATTCGGAAGTAGTCGATTGTCGTCCATCTCTTCAACGATTTCCCCGTCGGTGATTTCCTCGTCAGCATTCTGACAAAAAGCTGATTTCCAACTCAACTGGCAGACAAACGCGATTGCCAGCAGACAGCCAATGAATCGATTGGTCATATTCATTCTTCTCTGAAGCCATGGGCGGTTGTGAACAAAGTTCTAAGCCGCCGTTTTTGTGAATGCAAATCACCCGAAGTGTAATGCAATCGAGCCCCTTGTTCTACAGAGAATCCAAAGACGAGCTGCAAGTTTTCGACGTTTAGCGATCGAACAAGCTGCTTCGGATTTCGTCGACCAAACTGGCGCTTTCGGCCATCGCGGCTTGAAAAGCAGGCTTGCTCAAACAATACAAGATCGTATCTTCGAGTGTATCAACGCTTGCATTGCGAGGTTGGCCCGTCAACAAAGCCATCTCGCCAAAAAAATCGCCCGGCCCGAGTTCCGCGACCACTTTATCTTCGCGGCCTTGTTTGACGGCCACTCGTCCTTCGCGAATGAGATAGAAACGGTCACCGATATCGCCTTCTTGAATGACACGTTGTTTAGCAGGAAAAGTCTCGGCAGTCATTTGATCTGCGACATTGGCCAAGGTCCGTGGCGTAACGCCTTCGAATATTTTGCACTGCGCGAGCATCTGCGAAATGATGGCGGCTTCTTGAACAAGAACGTCCGAGCGAATTCGACCGTCGATGAGATTCACGATACGATCTGCGACATCCAAGATGCGGTTATCATGCGTGACGATGATGATCGTTGACGAATTTTCTTTCGCCAACTGCTGGAGCAATTCCACCACGGTGCGACCGCTTTGTTCGTCCAGCGCCGCTGTGGGTTCGTCGGCCAGGATTAGTTGAGGACGATGGACTAATCCGCGAGCGATCGCCACACGTTGTTTTTGACCCCCGGAAAGTTGCTTGGGTTTGTGACCGGTTCTATGACCCAGGCCGACCGCCTCGAGCATTTCTTTAGAAGTTTGATTTTGTTTACGACGACTGCCTTTGGGATCCACCAGTTCGAGAGCCATCCGAACATTTTGTGTTGCCGTGAGCGATTCAAACAAATTATGAGCTTGAAAGATAAAGCCAACTTTTTGACGGAAGTTCATGAGCTCGCGATTGGAGGATGAATGCAACGCTTGTCCGAGCACATACAACTCGCCTTCCTGGACTCTTCTCAATGCACCGATCAAGGTCAGCAGCGTCGTTTTGCCCGACCCGCTCGGCCCAGTCATGATGATGATTTCACCTGGGTGGACAGTCAGGAAATTATCGAACAAAACCTGTTTGCGAAGCTCGCCTTCGCCAAAATAATGCTGCAGGTTTTTGGCTAAAATCGACGGTTCAGCCGCACCGCGAAGCCGCGAACGGAGCCCCAAATTGAACGAAGTGGCTCGTTGTGCAGCCTGGGGAGCGGATGGAGTTTGTAGTGCCAAAGGCGTCTCCCGATTGCTGGCCGAGAAAGGATTTTGCGGGTTATTACGATTTGTCAGCTTGGGTTAGCCCAAGACGGTTCAAGAATTGCCGGTTGGCTAGGATTAAACAACAGCTTATTCAATCTAGTTTAGAATAGGCTAGAAACCAGTTCCAATCCTATATTTGATTTTTCGACCGTAAACGCGGGTTGGCAGTTGTCCCATTCGGGATTTGAACGAAACATTGGATATCTAATCGTATTATGCCGTTAATCGACTGTCCGCTGTCAACCAAGTTGATCGGTAGTCCGGCGACGCCACCACAGACTCTTGCGTCGTGAAAAAGCAGCAGGGCAGGGGAGAGAGAATGTATCGAAGGTTAATTCTTCAAATTAGCAACCAATGGATGCGAGGAGATCGCGCCACCAAGTCAATGACCTGCTCGGTTATTCTGACTGGCGTGCTTTCGTTTGCAGGATGTGATAAGCCCGTGCCGGTCCCCGCTAATCTTCCCGCACCGGTTAGTGCAACTCCGTCTCGAGTGATGGCTCAAGGCAAACTGCTTCCCAAGGCAGGAGTGCTTCAAGTTGCGGCAATACCGGGCGACCGGGTCGAACAAGTAAAAGTTCAAGCGGGCGATGTTGTTCAAGCAGGGGATGTGCTTGTTGTTCTTGCCAGCGAATCCATTCGGCGAAATGAATTATCGATTGGTGAGCAGAAACTGGCAGAGGCCAAGAGCCAGTTAGAAGGAAAACGCAAAGAAGCCGACCTACAAGTGCGCTCCGCAGAGTTGGGTGTTAGCCAAGCGAAGTTGCAAATCGAACAAGCCGGGAAAAGTTTGGACGCTGCACAACGTCAGGCCACACAATTATCGGCGGCAAAAGATCAAGTCGAACGCTTGATCAAATTGAGCACCGACCCCAAGACACGTGGACTCGTCGGATCACTCGAAGCCGAGCAAAAGCGAGCTGAGCTAGACCGAAACCAAAGTCAGTACGAACAAGTCGTGCTCGCTGCAGAACAAGCCGTCGCACTCGCTCGCTTGGGTCTCGAAGTTTCCGAACGCAAGCTTCAGTTGGCGACGGATAGCAGGGCCTTGGTCGATACGATGGTTCCCATCGGATCGGCAGAGCAACAAATCGAACTGCTAAAAAAGCAAATCGAAATGAGTCGCGTTCTGGCTCCGATTTCGGGAGTGGTGTTGACCGTTTCGGCTAAGGATGGCGATATGGTTTCTCAAATGCCGTTACTGGAAATGGCGAACTTGTCCGAAATGGTTTGTGTTGCCGAGGTCAGTGACGCCAGTGTCCGATACTTAGAAATCGGACAACGTGTAACCCTGGAGTCTGCTGCATTGTCAGAGCCTTTACATGGTACGGTGCAACGAATTGATCGAATGGTCGGATCGCCTCAAATGAAGATACCTAGTCCTTTGGCCAAAACCGATTTTCGCGCCGTTTCCGTTTGGATTGCGATTGACGATAAGGACAAAGACGCGGCAGCAAAACTCGTTCAACTGCACGTTGATGTAACGATCGAGATCCAACCGCCGGCAGAACCGGTAAAAGACGCGGTCCCAGAATGAACGTCGTGGCGAAAGATTGGCAATGCTGATGTTTCCTCGAAGAACATCGCTGGCACTCCTCAATGTGTTGGCCAGTCCCACCCGGGCCATGGTCTCCATATCCGGCGTTACGTTCGCACTGCTGTTGATCTTTGTGCAATTGGGATTTCGCCATGCCGTAGCCAATACGGCTTCGATTATTTTTGGCAAATTGAAATTTGACATCATACTGCGTTCGCCAGAATATCTGCATCTCTATGAAGCGAGAACGATCGATCGTCGATTCCTTGAACTTGCAGCCAGCTATCCCGAAGTAGAATCAATCGATCCCTTTTGGATCACTCTAACCAAGTGGCAAAGCCCAGACGGCATGTCGATCAATGCGATGGCCATGATGGCCATGCCCCCGGGCCGTCAGTTGTTGGATGTACCAGAGTTGGATGCCAAATTGCCGCTGCTCGACAATCCCAATGCGGTGCTAATCGACCGGGCGACCCAGGAAGATTTCGGTCCCAAGTCCGGACTGAAATTCGGTGACGATGATATTGGTGCAAAAGCAGAACTAGGACAACGGCAAGTCACCATTGTGGGACACGTCTTGATCGGTACCGGTTTGGCAACCAATGGAGCCTTGATGATCAACGATGTCGGCCTTGGCATGCGTTCACCAATCGATGTAAGTCGTCAAGCTAGTATGGGGTTGATCCGCGTCAAGCCCGGGGTGGATGTCGATCAAGCTGCCGACAAAATTCGACAGTGGCTTGTCCAGCAGGATGAACACGCACTGGAGAAAGTCATTGTGATGACTCGCGACGAAATGATCGCTTGGGAGCACCACCGCTGGCTGAACGAAACACCGATTGGAATCATTTTTCAAGTTGGCGTCGCACTTGCGTTCCTTGTCGGTGCAGCCATTGTGTACATGGTGCTCGCTCAGGACGTATCCAACCGACTGCCCGAGTACGCCACGCTCAAAGCAATGGGTTATTCGCAAATTTACTTGGCTGGAGTTGTCCTTCAGCAGGCGTGGCTATTGAGCATTGTAGGTTGGATCTTCTCCGTTATCCTTTCGGACTTACTTTACCGAATTACGGCCGTCATGGCTGGAATCCCAATCCAGTCGACGGCCATTCGAATCGCTGGCGTTGCTGTATTGTCAGTATTCATGTGCACGGTTAGCGGACTGTTGGCATTGCGCAAGCTTTGGAAAGCAGAACCCGCGTCGTTGTTTTAGTTTGCAGCTCGGGCCTTTTTCTTAAAATCAACATGATCGCATCAAGCCGAACACCCCTAGCCTGGAAGAACTTGACCAGCGAACCGCGCAAACTCGGTCTCGCGGCAGGTGGCGTCGGCTTTGCTGTTTTGCTGATGTTCATGCAAATTGGTTTTCGGAACGCACTGTTCGACAGTACAGTCCAAGTCGCTCAGTTGCTGAAAGCGGATTTATTTATCCTGAGTCGCTCACGCAATAATTTACCTAACGAGCAACGGTTCAGCCAAGCGACCTTGGTGCAAGCTCGCGGCATCCCTGGCATTCGCGACATAGTTCCCATTTATGTCGAAAGAGCCGCGACTGAGTTGCGAGTGATCGGAAATCCATCCCGTTTGATTCGCGTTATTGGAGTACCACTCACTGGCACGGTCTTTGTCGACAGGGACATGGATGACAAGCGGCAGATGTTGACGGACCCTCGGAGCGCGCTGCTGGATCGAATGACCAAGAACAGTTATGGCTTTGAAGGAAAGAATCTCGCAAAGCTACGCGAACAAGAAGTGGAATTGTCGGGCAAGCAGTTACGCATCGTAGATTGGGTGCAAATCGGTACGGATTTCGTGCATGACGGGTCGCTCATCGTCAGCGAGGAAGCAATACGTCACTTCTTTCCATTGCGAGCAGGTGGACGGGATGATCCGCTACGGGTTGTCGATTTTGGATTAATCCAGCTTGAGCTGGGGGCCAATGTCGAGCAGGTTCGCAATGCCGTTCGCGCTTTGGCACCAAACCAAATCGACGTCATGACCAAAAAGGAAATCGTACGGCGCGAAATTAAATTCTGGGGGACTGCAACTCCGATCGGGATCATCTTTACGGTTGGCACCGTGATGGGATTGGTAGTAGGCACGATCATCTGTTATCAGATTTTGTATACCGACATTACAGATCACTTGGCTGAGTTCGCGACATTAAAAGCGATGGGATATTCATCAACCTATTTCGGCCAGTTGATCTTGATGCAGTCGATCTACCTCACCTTCATCGGCTTCATTCCTGGCTTTGCAGTAACAGTGGGTCTGTACACTTTGCTGAGCAAGACGACCGGCTTGATCATGTTGCTATCTGTCCAGAGAGTCTTGTTCGTTTTCATGCTGACACTCGTCATGTGTATTGTCAGCGGTCTACTCGCCGTGCGTAAACTTTGGTCTGCTGATCCCGCGAATCTGTTCTAGATTTTTGGCGATTGTCAAGCCTACGGTTTGCAACTTTATAGAACTATGAAACCATATCTTGCAGCTAATTTATCGTCAGACCGTGACGAGATGCCTTATGTTGCTTGTCGATTGGTCCGAGTAAAATATGATCTGCACATAAAATCTGTCTCAACGCGCATTGCTAGTCGTAATGCGCTGAAGATTTAATTCCCCGCAGATTCCGACCTACGTCAAACTATGAATCACTATCCGGAAGTTCCGCTCATAGTTTCTTCGAATCTGTTTGTCTCTTAAGGAGAGTTACCGTCTCAAGTTGTGTCGATTCGCGACACGACGAAAGTCTGTTCGAAAATTTATGAGTACTCCTGCGACCTCCCACGTCGATTCGTCTGAATTGTCAACGGAATCGGAGAATGTCCCTAATCTTTGGCCACGTATGCGACAAGCAACGGGCACGGTTTACGGCGATATCGGTACATCGGTTTTGTACACGATTATGGAAATTACCCGGGAAACCATCTTATTCAAGAACCATCACCTGGAAAAAGAACAGTTGACGAATTTGATTGCCAAAGGTGGTGACTTGGTGACCCGCCAAGAAGCGTTAGGCGGACTCAGTCTGGTTTTTTGGGCGCTCATCTACCTGACCGTCAAATATGACATGATGATCATGCGAGCCGACAATCGCGGCGAAGGTGGTGAGTTTGCGCTGTGGAGTTTGCTCAAAGGTTACACCGGAAAAGTTTTTGCATTCTCGGGCTTGAGCTTCTTGGTCGTAGTAGCCGCTGGCATGCTGGCGGCAGACGGGATCATCACACCTCCTATTAGTATGCTTGGCGCGTTCGAACCTTTGGGCGAAACGTGGGCAATCATTGTGACCCTGATGTGCTTAGTCGTTCTGTTCAAAGTCCAGTGGCGCGGAACAAGCAAAGTAGGAAGCCTATTCGGTTGGTTCATGATCTTTGTCTGGTTTCCATGGATTGCAATAAAAGGTATCGAGTGGATATTCAAGAGTCCTGAAGTCTTCCTCGCAATCAATCCTATGTATGCGTTCCAATTCTTGGTTCATTTTCCATTTATAGGGGCGTTGGTTGTTTTGGGCGTGGTTGTTTTGGCGATCACGGGCGGTGAAGCTAAATATGCCGACATCGGCCACTTTTCGAAATCGCATAATAGTCAGGTACCTGAAGGGAGCAGCATCGATCCCAAAGACTCAGGTCGAATTCCCGTCATGGTTTCTTGGTTTGCGTTTGTGTTGCCGTCACTCGTGCTTTGTTATGCGGCTCAAGTTGGATACATACTGGCCAACGGCGTGCCTCCGCGATGCAATACTTTCTACGCCATTACCCATAAATTCAACGTGGAGTGGTTGGATCAAAGCTTCTTGGTAGCCGACATGGTCATTGCGGCCGTCGCAGCGTTTATCGCTTCGCAAGCCGTCATCACCGGACTGTTCTCGATTATCAAGCAAGCCATCGCTTTGGGATTCATGCCACGGTTCCGTGTCTTGTACACAAGCCCGCACGGCGAAGGTCAAGTTTATTTGCCCGTTGTCAATTGGTCCTTATTTCTGGGCTGCGTCGTGGTCACTTTGATGTTCCGTTCCGCAGGTAATCTCGCAGCAGCCTACGGCATCGCAGTAACGGCCACGATGGGTATAACCACCATCATGTTCGGAGCGGTCGCATACTACCGATTTGGTTGGAAGTTATGGAAAGTCGTGGCAATCTTGTCACCAATCCTTGCGATCGACCTTGTCTTTTTCGGCAGCAATTTGCTCAAGCTTGGCAGTGGTGGTTACTTCCCGATTCTCATCGCGAGCGGTTTGATTGTCATCATGACCACTTGGCAGTGGGGCCGCGAAAAACTTGGCAAGGCCTTTTACGATTTTGGAGTTCGCGAAGGCAAGAAAATCGAGTGGCTGGTGGCGCTGCGGGATATGTTGGACGATATCGAAATTACGTTAAAAGAAAACTTGCCCGCAGCTCGTTCGCTAATTCAAGGTCGCCGTCGTTTGGTGGAAAGCGATCGTGCGGCGGTGTTTCTGTGCTCGCGGCCGGTCAAGACCGTAAACGATTACGTGCCGGTTGCTCTCCGTGTCTTCTTGAAAAAATACGGAGTGCTGCCGTCTCACGTCGTCTTGATGCACGTAAATCAAGAGTCCGTGGCCTATATCAGCAATAGCGTTCGATACCAAGTCATTACGCTTGGACATGATATAGACTCGGTGGTAATCAACTACGGATATATGGAGCAACCGGACATTCGCAAAGCTCTGCGAGAGCTTCAGCGACAAGGACGAATTCGCATCGCGGCCGAACGCTGGATCATCGAAGTAGGTGAAGAAGAAATCATCTTAGACCCAAAATTGCCATTTTTCCTAAAACTGCGAGTATCGCTGTTTAGCTGGATCTTAAGGCTGTCGACCCCCGCTCATAAATATTTAGGCTTGGTTTACGACGCTGCGGTCTCCAAAGAAGTCATCCCCGTAGTCTTCGGCACCGAAGCCGCCCGCATCGCCTTGCCCGAACTAGAAATCGTCGACACCGAAAAATAGCAACGCTAGAACTCCGTCTTTGCACAGCAGTGATCGGCTGCCCGCGGAGCTTGCCCCCGACAGTCGCAGTTTTGGCGTCCTGGGGCGCACTCAGAACTTCTTGCGTTCGGGCGGGGATTTCTTTTCGGTGGGAGCGGTTTTTGACCCGTTGAGGAGTTTGAAAGGTAAATTGAATAGGTCGAAGTTCATCGACGGAAGTGCAGCGGCAGCACCGTTTACTTCGGTATTGGGGGGCAGTTGTTGCATATCGAATTGTCCAACCAAAACGATTTGTTCGGGAAGCTGCGCTAGGTGAAACTGGCCGCCGCGAAACCATTGCAGCCAGGGTGCAATGTATTCCGCCGGTGGTAGTGTATGCTGCGAAGCGACTTTGCCGTCGTAGACAGTGCTGGTCCAGCAGCCTGCGAACGGGCCGTCCTCATTCAACTGGTATTCTCCACCGAGAGGGCATTGCATTTTGCACTGTAGGAATCGCTCGGCTACCAAACGAGATTGACTTGGGTCGATCCGCAATTGTTGTTGAAGGGCGTCCAGCAGAAGTAAATTACCTTGCGTGGTTGCCGCTCCGCGACGATACCAAAAGGTGTTGACCCAAGTACTCAGCTTGCTATTCGACAAATCACCGACTTGCAAACGAACTAGCGCCGGGTCGGTAGCAGGAACGGGTCGCAAATAGAGCGCACAGTTTTCTAGTATCGATCGATCGAACGACAAAACGCTAAACCCGCCTCCCTGCCATCGCCAAAGCCCAAGTAGTAGCTTGGAAAAACCCATCACATCCGGAGGTGGACCGCCAAGCCCCAGCGGCAACCGATCGAGGTATCCCGGCAGTGGCCAAGCACCAACATACCCGGGCGTTGCTTGTAGGGCTCGTAACGTTTTTATAAGCCCTTTATTCTCGGCGGGCTCGGGCGGAATCATGTCCTTGACGCCCGAGAACATGACATGATTCGGTGGACGATTAGCACCAAGTCCAACGCCCGCCAAATGCACTTGGATGTTGGCCACATCGTCGGGTGGAAGCTGGATCTGCGTTTCGATGGGGGGTGCCAAATAAGTCGACAGCCATCCATATTTCTCTTGCCCAAAAGGTGCCACGTATGCTTCGACGGTAACCCGTTCCAGCCCCTCTCGATCGGGATTAGCGAATCGCCGAAGCCCCACGACGAGCGGATCAGTCTGCTGCCAGTTGTCTTGATAAAAGGAGGAATCCAGTTTGTAGACGGCCGCTTCCTCAGGAGATATTTCCGGTATTTCGGCATCCGCGATAGGTAGGAAACTGCCACGTGCACCGCGGTTGGCGTCAATCCAACGCTCACCATCCCGAACGATGCGTGAGCCATCCGCGCGCTTGTCAAAATCGGCTGGCAAGAACTCACCCGCGATTAGATCTTCGACAGACTCATTGGGTTTTCCTTCGGCGTGGGCCATCGCTTGAGCCAGTTCCACCATTTCGATATGCGATATAGCCGATAAACGCCGACGCAATTCGACTTGATATTCGGGCGAGAGAAGCTGCTGAAAGAACTGAGGAGACATGTAGGCCATCATGGTGTAGTTGTTTTCAAGCGGCATCAGCAGACGCGCGTACCGAAATTCCGGAGAGTCTCCCAGTGAGCTTTGGCCATGGGCTATCTCGGTGAATCGTTCTGCCAAGCGTCGGCTGGTTGTGACCAAGATGTAATTGTCGTGCACCACCATGAATGATCGAGTCGCATTATCGGGTGTGCAAAGCAACGTCGCAGGATGATCGCCAATCGTAAGCTCTTCTAACCGAGCCCCGGCCGATTCCATTTGACGAAAAGCCGTTTGCCGTTCGGAATTGATACTATTGACTAGTACATCGAGGTTTTTAGCTTCAAAGAGGACTCCTAATGTCGGTCCTTCTTGGGCATACAGGTCGTTGCCGATGATGGCCATATCGCCGATAACTCGATCTCCAAACAGCTTGGCAAGCACCGTTGCTTTCGTGTTCAGCATCCGCTCGATGCGCAGGTTGCTTTCGAAATTGACGCCGCGCATGGTAACCATTTGTGACAGCTCGCCACTTCGACTGTCCGATAGATCTTTAAACCAAAGGTAATTCTGGAACGATCCAAATCGCAAGTAGAAACACTCGGGCGGAACCCGTTTTGAGATTGTCTCTATGGGGATTTGATCGGGAACTTTGGGAAGTTCAAGTTGCCGCCAAGTCGGGGCGTTCGGTAGACGAACGGGGGCGGCAGTTAGATTTCGATCGGGCATGAGCGCTTGCCGGCGAAATACTTCTCGCATCGACTCCGTTCCGGCTAACAACTCTAAAGTCGAAAGCGGGCCGTTCCTTTTCGATTCTCGTTTTAGTTCGGCTTCGGTTCGCAAGTCCGGGGCGGGAAAGTCAAACCGTCGAGCCAAGGTCAGCGTCAAGTACGTTTGGATCAATGGGGGATAATCGCTAGCTGCAACTTGCCGTCGGGCTTGGTTAACATAGTCGTCCCACCATTCCGCCAAGAGCAGTCGATGCGGTTGGCGAATGACAGGGTTTTCGGGATTGATTGTAATCTCCTGCTCGACATCTCCCGCCATGCGAACTCGAAGCGGGTTCTCGCCTCGAAACAGAAACGACACTTTGAGGATTTGCGGAGGTTCAATGCGATCTTGCGTGTTGCGAACAGCATTGCGAAGTCGATCGACGAGACCACCTTGCCCGATGCGGCGAGGCTGATTTTCGTTGTCTTGGCGAATCGGCAAAGTCGCCGGCTTAGTAATAATCGCGGGGTAAAAAACTCGACTTTGTTCGTCCTGAATCAAGACGCGTGGCAATACGCCTTCTTCAAGCGGACCGAGAAAAACCGAAAAAGTCGCCACACTAAACGGCTGCCCAGCTACAGCGCGGACATCGGTGATGTTCGATTCCTCTCGCCCAATGCGTTCCTCGTTGGGTGGCTGTGCGAACGAATGATGAGAGAGAAAAAACACCAAACACACGACCGTGCTTGGCAGAAACAGTTTGTCCAAAAAACGTCGATCCATCATTTAACTACCATGCTTCAAAGGAACTTGGGTTGCCGAACCATGTATTCTACCGATTACATCCCGCAGAGAAGCCGAATACGAAAATTCAAACCACGCATTGCTATCAATACTATGGATTCAAGCTGACCATTCACGATCAGGACTCGAAAGGACTGTTGGTTCGGATGTCTTGAGCATTTGAATAGAATCAATCAACTCGCGAACGCGGTATGGTGAGGAAGTCGGTTCGATTTGAACCCGAAAC